>JAXJVX010000086.1:0-11403 GCA_036308305.1 Acutalibacteraceae bacterium
CCGATCTCGTCAGCGCCTTGATTATCAAGGGACTCGGCGGGAAAGCTAACCTTGTAGATTTAGATTGTTGTGCTACAAGATTAAGAATAACCGTAAGCGATGCGACGATCGTAAATGACGCTTTTCTTAAGCAGAGCGGGGCATCCGGCGTTATTCATAAAGGACAGGGCGTGCAAATAATATACGGACCGCATGTTTCGGTAATAAAGTCTAACCTTGAAGACTTTTTGGATTCGCCGGAGTCAGACGATCTCGACAGTTTAGTATTGGACGATGGTGCAGCCAAACCCGAAGAAGCGGAGTCTGTAACTACGAAAACCGATGCTTTCGAACTTCTTGCACATATGAACGGTAGTGTTATTGCACTTGAAAATGTTGAGGACGAAGCCTTTTCATCTGAGGTGCTGGGTAAAGGTATTGCTATTGAACCAACTGACGGTATGCTATACTCGCCTTGCGACGGTAAGGTAGAGATGGTGTTTGACACCAACCATGCAGTCAATATCGTATCACACAACGGTTGTGAAATATTGCTTCATATCGGTATAGACACCGTAAAGCTCGGCGGTAAATATTTTGAAGCTCATGTGAAGGACGGAGCAGAGGTTAAAACGGGAGATCTGCTTATTTCCTTTGACCTTGCCGGAATTAAAAATGAAGGCTACAAGGTCACAACTCCTATGGTAATTTGTAATACTGATGATTATGCATCGGTCGATGCTGTTGCCCAAGGCGAAATTAAAAAGGGCGAAAAGATACTCGAAATCAAATAGAGAAAGGACTCAATACAATGAAACAATTTAACTATACGATCAAAGACGAGGTCGGTATTCACGCAAGACCTGCAGGTATGCTTGCTAAAACTGCAAAGGGCTTTCAGAGTGAGATCCTTATTGAGAAGGATGGAAAATCTGTAAACGCAACTAAGCTTATGATGCTCATGGGTATGGGGATCAAATGCGGCGATACCGTCACCGTAACTATAACCGGAGAAGATGAAGAAGCAGCATGCAGCGCTATGCAAGACTTTTTCGCTGCTAATCTGTAATTAGCTGAAAGGTGGCGGAGACTATGTTGAAATTCACAGGAAAGGGCGTATACGGCGCAATTGCCGTGGGCAGAGCATCTGTTTTTTTCAAAAAGAAGAAAACAAAGATCCGCCGTACCGATATCGGCGATGTTCAAGCCGAGCTTGCCCGTGTAGAAGCGGCAAAGGAAAGAGCAACGGAGGAACTTTCGCAGATTTATGAAAAAGCCCTCCGTGAAGTCGGTGAAACAAACGCTCAGATTTTTGAAATTCATATGATGATGCTTGAGGACGATGATTATAACGAGTCGATACGAAATATTATTGAAACTCAATCTGTCAATGCCGAATATGCAATTTCTCTTACTGCAAACAATTTTTCTTCTATGTTTGCTGCAATGGATGATGCTTATATGCAGGCCAGAGCTACAGATGTCAAGGATATTTCCGACCGTCTTATTGCCTGTATGAGTTCCGATGCTGAAAAAAGCGTTGTATCTGATGAGCCTTCTATAATATGCGATGATGATCTTACACCAAGTGAAACAGTATTGCTTGATAAGGAAAAGATTCTTGCGTTCGTTACCGCATACGGTTCTTCCAATTCTCACACCGCAATACTTGCCAGAACAATGAATATTCCTGCTGTTATAGGTGTGGGCGAAGAATTTCTGTCTAATATTAAAGACGGCGATGTGATAGCAGTTGACGGATTTACCGGAGAGGTGTTTATCGAGCCTGATGAGGAAACGCTGGAGCGTATTGAGCACAAGCGCAAAGAGAGCCTTGAAAAGAAGGAACTTTTGAAAAAACTCAAGGGCAAGGAAAATATAACGCTTGATGGCAAAAAAATAAATATTTACGCTAATATCGGCGGCGTTGAAGATATCGGCGCAGTTCTTGCTAATGATGCCGGCGGTATCGGACTTTTCCGCAGCGAGTTCCTTTACCTTGAAGGTACGGATTTTCCAACCGAACAGCAACAGTTTGAAGCATACAAAAAGGTGCTTGTAAGTATGGCTGGCAAAAAGGTTATCATCCGTACGCTTGATATAGGAGCAGATAAAAAGGTAGGCTATTTCGATCTGGGCGAGGAAGAAAATCCGGCTTTGGGACTCAGGGCAATCCGCATTTGTCTGACAAGACCCGAAATTTTTAAAACTCAACTGCGTGCGCTTTTCCGTGCATCTGTTTTCGGTAAATTGGGAATTATGTTCCCGATGATCACAAGTGTGTCTGAACTTGAAAGGATACTTGATATCTGCAATGAGGTAAAGAACGATTTGCGGCAGAGCGGTACCGAATTCAGCAGCGATGTTGAGATTGGTATTATGATTGAAACTCCGGCTGCTGCAATTATCAGCGAAAAGCTGGCGAAAATGGTAGACTTTTTCAGCGTGGGCACCAACGATTTGATTCAATATACTCTTGCCTGCGACAGACAGAATCATCATTTAGAGCAGTTCTGCGATCCTCACCATGAGGCAGTCCTCCGTCTGATCGAATTTTCGGCGGAAAATGCCCATAAAGCCGGTGCTTGGATAGGAATATGCGGTGAGCTGGCGGCAGATACTTCACTTACCGAGACATTTCTCCGAATGGGAATTGATGAGCTTTCGGTATCGCCTTCATTTATTTTGAAGATAAGAGATACCGTAAGAAATCTTGACCTTTCTTAAGTACAAAATTAAAATGCGAGGATATATAGATGTTACCGGTAAATAACGGTGACATTTGTTCCTCGATAAACTTCACTTACATATTCTTTACTCCTTTATTCAAATAACAAAAAGAGAATACTGCAAATGGGCAAAACCGTTTGCAGTATTCTCTTTTTGATAACCTTACCGTAATCACTCGTTTAAACGCAATTAGTTAACCACATTAATAGTCAATTAATCAATTGATTGATTGACTATAATTTGCGAATTATAAAGAATAAAGGCGCCAATTGGCGCCTTGTGATATATAATAAAAATATTTTATTCTTCGCTCAATGCGACTTTCATCATAATAGCGGCTTCAATTCGCTTTTTATGCAGTTCGCAGCCCAACTCATACACGCCGCGGATGCTGCCGGTGGAATGATATGCATTAGCAGCGCAGCCGCCGCTACAATAAAGCCGTGCAAAGCAGTCCTTACATTCCTCATGCGCATAGACATTGCAGAATTTGAACTCATCACAAATATTTGTGTTTTCAATTCCTGTGAATACGTTGCCCATTTTGAATTTTTCATCACCAACGAACTGGTGACATGGATAAATATCACCGTCCGGAGTTACTGCCATATATTCTGTGCCGACACCGCAACCGGAAATACGCTTGACGATACACGGACCGCCTTCAAGGTCGATCATATAATGATAGAAATTGAAGCCTTTACCTTTTTTCTCACGCCTTATCATTTCTTTTGCGAGTATATCGTATTGATTCTTAAGCGTTGCCAGATCATCATATGAGAGCGCATACGGCTCATCGGGAGAGGCAACTACCGGTTCAATGGATATTTCCTTAAATCCAAGGTCAGCCATATGAATGATATCGCTTGCAAAGTCAGTGTTGAACTTTGTATAAGTGCCTCTTATGTAATAGTTCTGCTGATTGCGGCGGTCAGCCCATTTTTGGAATATGGGAACTATCTTATCATAACATCCGTCACCGTTTTTGTTTACACGCATACGGTCATTGACTTCGCGCCTACCGTCAAGGCTCATTACAACGTTACTCATTTCCTTATCGCAGAAATCCATTATTTCATCGGTCACCTTAACACCGTTGGTGGTGAACGTGAAGCGGAAATTCTTGTTGTGCTGCTTTTCGATAGAACGGCCGTACTCAACAAGCTGCTTTACGACTTCAAAATTGAGCGTCGGCTCGCCGCCGAAAAAGTCTACTTCAAGATTCTTTCTTGTTCCCGAATGGGCGATAAGATAATCGAATGCCGCCTTGCCCACTTCAAAACTCATAAGCCCCTTGCTGCAATATTCGCCGTCGCCGGCAAAGCAGTATTTGCAGGCAAGATTGCAATCGTGTGCAACATGCAGACACATTGCCTTTATTACCGATTGACGTTTTTTAAAATCAAAAGCGTAATCTCTGAATGGGTCTTCGGAAAAAAGCTTGCCCTCTTTTTTTAATTGCTCAATATCTTCACACAGCTCCGAAAATTCCTCTTTTGTGATCTTGCCGCTGTGAGTTGTGAGGATATAGTTTTCAAGCTCCTCTTTTGACATTTCCGTGTATTTTTTTATAGCATCAAAGGCTACTTCATCCACCGAATGAACACATCCGCTGTTTACATCGATAATAATGTTGTAGCCGTTACTTTTATATGCGTGAATCAAATTATAACAATCCTTTCAAAATAAAGAGCCACGGCTGATTTTGCCGTGGCCGTTTTAAATGAAATAACTTATTTCTCAGCCTTGCACTGCTCGCACTGCTGGTTTGCAACTGAGCATGAAGTCTTGCTTGCAGACTGGCAAGATGTCTGGCACTCGCCGCAACCGCCCTTTTCTGCTGATTTCTTAAGATCTCTTGAATTCAAGGTTTTAATTCTTTTCATTATCGTTTGCTCCTTAAAATAGGTTTCATTTCTAGTCTTGATTATATCACAAGCATCTTTCCTTGTCAACTCGTTTTAACAATGAATTTTGCTTAAAAACACATAAGTTACAATCAATTGCATTTCCGTCAGAAATGATCTTCTGATAATTTTAAATTTTAACTACACCAAGCGTCGGCGGAAATCTTCCGTTGTTTGAATGTACACGGATACCGTGGCTTTCATATTGCACAAGGTGGTCGATAAGCTTTTTGCTTATGACTTCACCCGGAATGAGCAACGGTATATCTGGCGGATATGCCTTTAAATATTCTGCTGATACTTTGCCAATACAGTCTGAAAGCGGAAGATACTCTGCATCGCTCTTTGCCGCTTGTGATGCTGACATCAGTTTTTTGGGAATTTCAAAATTATAGCGGGAGATATTTATATCCGGCTTATTGCAAAGTGCTTTATCAATATCAATGAGAGCCTCTATCAAACGGTCAAAGCCCTCGTCTGTATCGGCAACGGATGTCATACAAAGGCAACCGCGTACAGTAGCCATTTCCGGTTGTATTTTTCGACTCCTCAAAGCGTTATATATATCGTTGCCGGTCGCCTTGTTTGAACAAATGTATATCTTGCCGATATCATATCCTGTATCTTTAAACACGCCTTTTTTAAGCAGTTTGATATTTTCAAAGTTTTCGGCGGACTTATAAAATGCCGTCAACCTATTATAATAGGCATTAAAAAGTTCATCCTTATTCTTTTCAAGCAGATCAACACAGCGGTCAATTCCGCTCATAAGTATATATGACGGGCTGGTGGTCTGGAATATCGACAGATATTTTCTGACTTTATTTGTATCCACACGCTCGGAACAGATATGCAGTACTGCCGACTGAGTGTATGCCGGCAGCGTTTTGTGCAGACTTTGTATTACAATATCTGCACCCTGTGTTACTGCAGAACACTCGTTTTCGGCAGAAAATCCGAGATGTGCCCCGTGCGCCTCGTCCACGATCAGTAATTTACCATTTGAGTGTACGGTATTGGCTATTTCCCTTATCGGAGCAGTTACACCTTCATATGTGGGTGATACTATCAGCACCGCCTTTGCGTTCGGAGTGGTTTCAAGTGCTGCTTTGACATCATCAACACAAACGGCGCTGTTTATACCGAAAAATTCGTTGTATTGCGGTAAAATATAGTGAGCATTCAAGCCTTTCAGTTCAACTGCATTGTACGCAGATTGATGAGCGGCTCTTGTTAGTATGATATCATCTTCATTGTCGCAAACAGCGCATACTGCCGACATAATACCGCAGGATGAGCCGTTGACAAGAATATAGCTTTCCATTGCACCGTAAAGAGCGGCAACGCGGTCTTGCAACTCTTTTATCACACCGTCCGCATGATGCAGATTATCAAATCCGTCTATTTCGGTGATATCTATTTTACAAGCCTCGTCTATACTCAAAAACTCATCATTTCGCTTATGTCCCGGCATATGCATCGGGTACATATCGCTATTGCTGTAATCGGTCAGATCTCTATAAAGTCCCATACATACACCTCCGTATTGGTAATTGTATCATCAGTAACATATCTTGTCAATAATAAATCCGCTCGACAAATTTAGAGCGGATTTTTATTATATGTGCACTATTATTTTAACAAAGCAGCGAAAAAGGAGTGACAAATAAAATGAAATGTGAAATCAAATGCATCGGGAATTGTCTTAATGCTGTGCTTGACGGCGAGATAGATCACCATACCGCAAAGTCGGTAAGAGAGCAGATAGATGCAGCTATCGAAGAGCATACGCCGTCGGTACTGATACTGGATTTTAAGGACATCACCTTTATGGACAGTTCGGGCATCGGTCTTATTATGGGAAGATATCGCCAAATGCAGCTTTCCGGCGGTGAGGTGCGTATCATTAACCCTTCGCCTAATATAAAACGGGTGCTGAAGCTTGCAGGAATGGACAGGCTTGCAAGGATTGAGTACAAAAATTGAGAGATGAGGTGAAAATATGAAAGCCGAAAATATACTGAAAATGGAGCTTCCTGCCCGTTCAAGAAACGAAAGCTTTGCAAGAACGGCGGTGGCGTCGTTCGTATCACAACTTGATCCCACGATCGAGGAGATAAATGACATAAAAACAGCAGTCAGCGAGGCAGTTACGAATTGTATAGTCCACGCTTACGGTGATGGACTCGGTAGTATTTACATAACGGTGAAATTGATCTGTGATGGCGGTGTACAGATAAGAATAAAGGACAAGGGCTGCGGTATTCCTGATATAGCAAAAGCAATGGAGCCGTTGTTTACCACCGGCGGTGAAGAGCGTGCAGGGCTTGGTTTTGCGGTAATGCAAAGCTTTTGCGATAAGGTGAAGGTGTCGTCAAAGGAAGGAAAAGGTACCTGCGTCACGCTTTACAAGGTGCTATCGGCAAAATGAGTGACTATCAAAGGCTTGTTGAGCAAAATCTCGGTCTTGCACATGCCTGTGCTCATAAAATGAAAGGCAAAGGCATAGAGTATGAGGAATTGTATTCGGCAGCATGCGAGGGGCTTGTAAAAGCAGCAAAGCGGTTTGACGAAGACTATGGCTGCAAATTTTCAACATACGCCGTACCGGTAATACTCGGCGAGATAAAGAGGCTCTTCCGTGACGGAGGAGCTGTAAAGATCAGCCGATCGCTCAAGGAGCTTGCGTTAAAAGCATCGAGCGAAAAAGAGAAGTTTTGCTTATCCCGCGGCAGAGAGCCGACCGTGAGCGAGCTTGCCGTATTGCTTGGTGTGTCAGACGAGCAGGCAAATGAGGCGATCTGTGCAATGCAGCCGGTGATGTCACTGACTGTTGATGATGACGGTAAGGAGCATCAAAACGATATTGCGGTATCGGGAAACGAGGATGAATTTATCGACCGTCTTTCCTTACGGCAGGCGTTGTCAAGACTGCCTGAAAACGAGCGGATGCTTATTACCTATCGGTATATAAATTCACAAACTCAGGCATCAACTGCAAAACAACTTGGAATATCGCAGGTGCAGGTATCCCGAAAAGAAAAACAGATACTGCTTAAATTAAGAAAGATGTTGGCATAAATTATGGATTTAATAGTGATATTGCACAAAACAGTCGGCTTTAATTTAAGGTTTATGTAAAAAATACAAATAAACACTTGACATTACAATTTTGATATTGTAAAATTAGATAAAATAACATCGGTGCGGATATCGATGGTTTGGTGGTATTCAATGAGCATTGCTTACAGCGGCTATACCGATGAGACTTTAGCGGTTGCTGCACGGCATGACGATTCGGCATTTGCCGAACTGCTTGGCAGATATTTATTTATTGTTCGCTCCTGCGCCTGCGGATACAAGGATGTTGGAATAGATGTCGATGATCTTGTGCAGGAGGGCATAATCGGTCTTATGAATGCAGTCAAGGGGTATGATGAAAACAGCAAAACACCTTTTTCTGCTTTTGCACGTCTTTGTATTGACCGAAATATCGTTTCCTGCGTGCGAGGCGCATTGCGTAAAAAACGGATTCCGCCGTCGATGCTTTGTATGATAGACGATAATTTCCCCAGCGGCGAGAGTGACGATCCCGAATCCCGCCTTATAGCGCATGAAAATATTGAGCAGCTTTATCAGCGGATAGCGGCTTGTCTTACAGGCTTTGAGCAAACGGTGCTTTCAATGTATCTTGCTGGGAATGATTACAAGGATATTGCAGTCAAACTCGGTTGCGATCGCAAGGCGGTCGATAATGCAATGCAGCGGCTTCGTAAAAAGCTGAAAAAATAAATAAACCGGCATTTCGCCGTTTTATAGTCATATGATACATATGGGAAAATATTTAAGAGAGGTTTTTAAAATGTTCGAGGACAAAACACTGGTATGCAAGGAATGCGGTAATGAGTTCGTTTTCACCGCAGGCGAGCAGGAATTCTATGAGGCAAAGGGCTTTGTAAATGAGCCGCAGCGCTGCAAATCCTGCCGTGATGCACGCAAAAACGCTTCCAGAGCCGAGAGAGAAATGTTTACAGCTGTTTGCGCTGCTTGCGGTGCAGAAGCAAAGGTTCCTTTCCGTCCGCGTGAGGACAGACCGGTTTATTGCAGCGAATGCTTTGCAAAAACAAAGGAGCAGTAAACATAAGGCTTACTTATCATAGAGTGATATAACGGACTTAATATTTATATATTTTCTGTTGTTAAAAATGTGATACGTTTCCTAATTGTGCGGGGGCCGCCGGTGTCGTGATGACATCGGCGGTTCTTCGTTATTATAGGTAAAAATCATACAATATATATTGTTTTTTATAAGATATTTCTTGACATATGCACAATATAGTGGTATCATTTAGGTAATGTGGATTATTATATGCTATAAATGGCTTTATGGTATGATATTCTTGCGTTCAGGCGAGCACGCGGCCTGTTATAAACAACTGCGGTTTAATATATAAGGAGGTCTTGCAATGGACTACATACGTATTATTATTGCAGCCATCGGTCTCGTTTGCACAGTTGCCGCCTTTATTCTGGGTTCTGTATTCGGAAAAAAGAAATTTGAAAACGAAATAGGCTCGGCTAAAGAGCAGGCCAACAAAATCGTTACCGATGCTATGAAAAAAGCGGCTGAAACAAAAAAAGAATCGCTGCTTGAAGCAAAGGACGAGATCCATCAGCTCCGTACAGAGGCTGATAAGGAGATCAAAGAGCGTCGAAGTGAGGTTCAGCGTCAGGAACGCAGACTTCAGCAAAAAGAAGAGTCGCTCGACAAGAAGATCGAAAATCATGAGAAAAAAGAAGAAAAACTCAGCGAGCGTTTAAAAGAGGCTGAGGAAAAGATCAAAGAAGCTGAAGAGCTTAAAGAGGCTCAGCGTGATATGCTCAAGAAAATTTCCGGATTTACCGTTGAGCAGGCTAAAATGCAGCTTCTTTCAGAGGTAGAGGGTGAGCTTGCTCACGATAAGGCATTGCTTATCAAGAATTATGAGCAGCAGACCAAGGAGGAATCTGAAAACCGTGCGAGAGAGATCATCAGCCAGGCTATTCAGCGCTGTGCTGCGGATCATTCAAGTGATATCACCGTATCGGTAGTAGCACTTCCTAATGATGAAATGAAGGGCAGAATTATCGGTCGTGAGGGTAGAAATATCACTGCGCTTGAAAAGCACACAGGTGTTGATCTTATTATTGATGATACACCTGAGGCGATCACACTTTCCTGCTTTGATCCGGTGCGCCGTGAGATCGCTCGTATTGCGCTTGAAAAACTTATCGCAGACGGAAGAATTCACCCCACAAGAATCGAGGAGCTTGTTGAAAAGGCAAAGCGTGAGGTTGCCGCTACCATTAAGGCAGAGGGCGAGCGTGCTGTGTTTGAAACAGGACTTCGCGGAGTTCATCCGGAAATTATAAAGCTGCTCGGTAAGCTCCGTTACCGTACAAGCTACGGTCAGAATGTACTTAATCACTCACTTGAGGTCGCACATGTTGCAGGCCTTATGGCAGCAGAGATCGGCGCAGATATCCAACTTGCAAAGCGCGCAGGTCTTTTGCACGATATCGGCAAGGCGCTTGACCATGAGATGGAAGGAAGCCATATCCAGCTCGGCGTTGATGCAGCTAAGAAGTACCGTGAGAGCGAAGCTGTTGTTCACGCTATACACGCACATCACGGTGATGTAGAAGCTAAAACAGTTATCGCATGTCTTGTTCAGGCGGCTGATGCTATTTCAGCAGCCCGTCCAGGTGCACGCCGAGAGAATATTGAAAATTACATCAAGCGTCTTGAAAGACTTGAGGAAATTGCCAATTCCTTTAACGGAGTTGAAGGCTCGTATGCGATCCAAGCAGGTCGTGAGATCAGAATTATCGTTAAGCCCGAGGCTGTCAGTGATGATAATATGGTTATCATTGCCCGTGAGGTTTCAAAGAAGATTGAAGATGAGCTTGATTATCCGGGTCAGATAAAAGTTCACGTTATCCGTGAAAGCCGTGCCATTGAGTACGCAAAATAAGCTATTATTAAGCAAAACAGATGATTTCAAAACGAAATCATCTGTTTTTTGTTTGTTTTCTACTTTGCAATCAGCTTTAAATTTTCAATTATAGCATCAAATCGCTCTGTATTGCGAATAGGATCGTATCTGTCCTGACATTGCAATTTTTCTAATGTGTAAAAAGCAGGATTGTGAATGCCGAATTTATTCCAAGATGCGTTGTCTGCGTCGTATGAAAGCTGATTTATAAAGGGCGAGGTATAATTTCCGCCGTCAGTATTCAAGCCTTTTTCAAAATGATTAACTGTCATTTCCAACATATCAAGTGTCTTTTCATAGTTGCCTTGCGCTACGGTATATGTTGCAATATATCGGTAAACAGAGGCAACATCTAAATGGAATGCCAGCATATCTTCGCCGAAAATCAGCTTATACATTTCAATCAGCTTCTCAAACATTGTAATTTTTTCATCCCACTTTTCAAAATCATTGGGCATTACATAAGCAATGTAGTCTTGTAACATTAGAAGCAGTCTTGATGCAACGGTTTTAATATACTGCTGATAATATTTAAGTCCGTTTGGCAGATATTGATAAATGCCGGTGGATGCAACTGCTTCCTTACAAAATGTCATTGATGGCAGTTTGTCAAGCATATTGAGTGCCTTCTCGCTGTCATTAAACCCTACCGCATATAATTTGACAAGGCTTGCAAGCATATTATTACGAAAATCTGCATCCTTGGTCGTATCTATCAGCGTGATGTAAATTCTTTCCGCTTCTTTTAACGG
>JAXJVX010000087.1:0-5484 GCA_036308305.1 Acutalibacteraceae bacterium
GATTTATAATGGCCGTATGCCATACCGCCAAAGCCGATAATTCCGAGTTTATATCTCTTCTCCATAATATTTATGCCCACCACATTTCTCCTGCGTTTTGGAAGATAAGCACTTCTTTCAAAAATTCTATTGCTTTTTCGAGCCCCTCATTCGGACTCATAAGTGCATCCTCATGCTCAATACTGATAGCACCGTCATAGCCTGTTGCCTTTAGCATTGAAATAATATCATTCCATACTTCCTTGCCGTGACCGTAGCCGACTGTACGGAATAGCCATGAACGACCGAGTATATCACCGTAGGATTTAGTATCAAGCACACCGTTTATCTGCGTGTTGCGCTCATCTATTCTTGTATCCTTTGCGTGGAAATGGTAAACAGCGCCTTTAAGCTCCTTTATAGCGGCAACGGGGTCAATTCCCTGCCAGAACAGATGCGACGGGTCGAAGTTTGCACCGATGATATCACCAACTGCTTCACGCAAACGCAACAGCGTTTCGGGATTATATACAACAAATCCGGGATGCATTTCAAACGCAATCTTTTTGATGCCGTGCTCTGATGCAAACGCCGCCATCTCTTTCCAATACGGGATGACCTTTTCGTTCCACTGCCAATCTAGAATCTTTGTGAAATCATCCGGCCATGGACAAGTCACCCAATTGGGATAAAGTGAATTTTCACTGTCTCCCGGACAGCCTGAAAAGCCGATGATCGTATCTACACCGAGCATTTCTGCTGCAAGTATAGCATTTTTGAACTCATTATGAAATTTATCTGCAATTTCTTTTTGCGGATGCAACGGATTGCCGTGGCAGGAAATTGCGGATATCTCAAGGCCGTACTTGCGAATAAGCGCTTTATAGGTCTGCGCATTTGCAGGGTTGTTGATGATTTCCTCCGGCTTTAAGTGATTATTTCCGGGAAAACCGCCTGCGCCTATCTCAATACACTGTACACCAAGTGAGTTAAGGTATTTAAGCGCATCCTCAAATTCATACGCATTAAGTACAGGATTCATTACACCAAGCTTCATAGTTTATACCTCCAAGATTTACAGCTGAATCTCTTTGCCGAGCTCAGCGGATTTATACATTGCTTCAAGAATTTTTACTATTTCAACACCTTGCTGAGGAACAAAATCAGGCTCTGTGCCATTTTTAACAACGTCAATAAAGTGAAGAATATTTTGCATATGTGTGCCGTGTGCATCATTTTTCAGAGTGGGAACGAGGTCAACGATGCTTCCGTTTTCTTCGGTAAATACCTTGAATTTATCGTCTGTTGTGTCTGTTGAAGCGCCAGCCTTTGTGCCACGAAGCTCAACAAAATTCTTTTCACGTTCAATGTTGGATGCCCATGAAAACTCTATCTGCATACAAGCACCGTTGTTAAACCGGATAAAGCCCATAGCAAGATCCTCAACGTCGAACACGCCGTCAGACTTTTTCTCACCGAAATTTGCATGTACTGAATCAGACTCGGCGTTGTTATCAGCAAATTTGCAATAAGTACAGCCGGAAACCGAAACGGGTTTTGGGTTTCCCATAAGCCAGATAGCAAGATCGATCATATGAACACCGAGGTCAATAAGCGGGCCGCCGCCTGACATAGCCTTGGTGGTAAACCAGCCGCCCTTACCAGGAATGCCTCTTCTTCTGCGCCATCCACAGCGTGCAGTGTAGATTTCACCCATCTTGCCGTCCTTTACATATTGCTTGAGCCACTTCGAGTAGTTGTTGTAGCGGTTGTTACGCATTATCATAAGAATCTTGCCTGAGTTCTCAGCAGCATTTTTCATTTTTTCGGCTTCTATTACCGAAACAGCATCGGGCTTTTCGCAAAATACATTAATACCTTTATTCAATGCCGCAACAGCAATGATAGAATGAAGATAGTTTGGCGTGCAGATATCAACTGCATCAAGTCCTTTGATGTTAAGTACATCTTCGTAGTTTTCGTAGCAGCATGACTTATCAACGCCTAATCTTTCTGCAGTTTTCTCTGCTTTTTTCAGTACGGTATCACACAAAGCTACTACCTCGACATCACTGTTATCGAGATATGCGTATATATGTGCTCCATTGAAAATATTACCGCAACCGATAATTGCAACTTTTAATTTGTTTTCGTGCATAAAAAATCGCCTCAAAAAGTTTTATTTTTTTGAATAAAGTATAGCATAATGATTAAATATGTTGTATAATATTTTTGATATAAAGTATCAAATTTTTGTCATTGATAAAGGTTAGGTGAATTATTATGGAAAAAGGCATTTATGAGCCTAAATATCGTCGTAACGGTATAGAATCACCAGTTCATTGCATTTTGATGAATATTAATACACCATTTCTCGATATTGTTTATCATTATCATGAATATATTGAAATTCTGTATGGGCTTAATACAGATGGGTATGTTTATATCAACGATAAATGCCATCGTTTTAAGGACGGAGACCTCGTTATAATCAATTCTGGAGAGAACCATTGTCTTCGTTTTGAAAATGTAGGCAGTACATATATTGTTATTAAGGTTTTGCCCGAACTGATTTATTCTAGTGAGCAGACTGTTTTTGAGATGAAATATCTAATGCCTTTTTTAATCGAAAGTTCGCGTAATAAACGATTTTTCACTGCATATGAGATAGGCAGTCGGGAGGTGCATGAAATAATAACGAGAATTATGCGAGAGTGGAGTAACGAGGAATATGGGTATGAGATGTCAATTCGCTCGGATATTTTAAAATTGTTTTTATGGGTGCTGCGTTATTGGAAAAGCAACGAGTTGTCTCCTGTTATGCTCTTTGATTATCCCGATGAGCTTTTATCGGTAATACAAGTAGCTACTGAATATATTTCACAAAATTATGCTTATGCAACAGCGGAGCAGGCTGCCAGAGAGTGCAATTTGTCATATAGTTATTTTTCAAGAACCTTCAAAAGTGTAATGAATCAAAGTTTCACTAAATATCTTAATGATTATCGAATAACCAAGGCAGAGCAGCTTATTCTTTCGACAGATAAGAGCATTTCGGAAATTGCAGAGGAGGTCGGCTTTTCAACCCCCAGCTATTTTATACAGCAATTCCGCGCAAAAAAGGGCATATCGCCTAAACAATTCCGCTTGAATGCGCTCGTCTCTGCAAAACAAGAGGGAAAATAGCAAACAATTTGTAAAAATTAATATTTGGTGTTTGATTTTAATACAGTATAATGTTATAATTAATTGAATAGAAAAATATAAGGATCATTAACAATATGGACAACAATTTACACAGCGATATAATCTGCGGTAAAAACGCAGTTACCGAAGCCTTGCGTTCGGGCCGTGAAATAGAATATCTTATGTGTGCCAAAGGTGCAAAAGGCGCAGTAGTTCCTATAATTGCAGAGTGTAAAAAGCGCGGTATTCCCGTTAAGGAAATGCCGAAAGAAAAGCTCGATTTCAAACTCGGCGGTCAAAACCATCAGGGTATGGCAGTAGTCGTGTCATCAGGTGAATACTGTGAATTATCAGAGCTTATAGAAAAAGCGAAGCAAAACTCACCTGCTCTTATTATGATACTTGATTGTATTGAAGATCCGCACAATCTCGGCGCAATAATCCGTACTGCCGAGACCGCAGGCGCAACTGGCATCATCATCCCGAAACGCCGCAGCGCAGGACTTAACACAACAGTGTATAAGGTTGCATCAGGCGCACTTGAATATGTACCGGTATCAAGAGTAGGCAATCTTGCCGCCGCTATTGATGAGCTTAAAGCCAACGGTATCTGGGTCTACGGTGCAGATATGCACGGTGAGGATATTTATAGCACTGACCTTACCGGCAATGTTGCGGTAGTCGTTGGTTCTGAAGGATCAGGCATTTCAAGACTTATTAAAGAAAAATGCGATTTTCTTGTTAAGATACCGATGTTCGGCAAGATCAACTCGTTGAACGCATCTGTTGCAGCAGGAATTATGATGTATGAAGCTGTAAGACAGCGCCAAAACTGACTGAAAGGACTGAAACACTATGCAGGATAAATTCAACACAAATTTCGATATTTCGGTTGACGACCTTCTTGAACAGATCCGCAAGGAAATGGAAGAGAAGAATCAAAAGGCTGAAGCAAAGCCTCAAACAGAAGAGATACATAGCAGTCCTATGGCTGAGGAAATAAAAGATCAGCCGCTGATCAAAAACGATCCGGAAAAACTGCCGGAAACTTCCGAAAAACAAGATCAACAACCCGAGGAGAAGCCGAAGGACGGTAATGATATACTTGCGGAATTTTTGCGTCCGAAGGGCAGAGAGTATTCATTTAGTGTTGCAAAAAAAGCAAAGAAAGAGATCGACGGCCTTTTCGGTACCGCATCAGATGAGGCTGATACACCTGCGTCGAACGGTGGATCGTCAACGATGCTGAGTGCAGAAGAAATAAACAATCTTTCAAATTTCAAAAATTCGTCTCATCAGATATCCGAAAAGGATAAGCTGAATATACAGCGTAATATAACAAAGCTTGCGGCAACAGATGAAGTAGGAATTAAGCCATCCGGGTTTAAAATAGTAAATCACGCTGCAAAAGAGGATGAAAAAAAGAGCGTACCGATAGAGGAAGTTAAAGCTGAAACTGCCGCAGAACGTACTATAGTTTTCGATCCTGTTGAAACAGCACCGATAAAAGAAGAAATCGCTTCCGGTGATACTATCGTTATGCCGGTTGTTGAAATAAACGATGATTTTATCGTCGAAAGCAACAATGAGGACAACAATGAGGATATTATCGATGAGATCGCAGCAAATGTTGCCGCAGCAGTTAAGGAAAGCGGTAAGGATATAAAGCGGCGCGAGATACCCATCGTGACCGATAATACCGAGCCTGTATTTGAGGACGATGCACCTTCTGACAATTCACAGGATGAAAAATTTATTGAAGATTACAGAACCATTGATGATGCAGAGCCGGTAAGATATGATCTTGAAGCAAGACTTCGTCGCCTTTCCGGTAGGGCAACGGTGTCGACCGTATGCTTTATAGCACTTGCGCTTCTAACACTGCTGCCGAGCCTCGGTATCAGCCTTCCGTCATTTATCTCACCGAGCGAAAACACAATTCTTTATCTTATCCTTTGCACCGCTGTTTTTGCTATCGGTATAATCAGTAATTTCGGTGTGATTTTGCACGGCATCGCATCACTTTTCAAATTGAGTCCCGATGCTGACACAGCAGTTACCGTTTCAGCAATAATTACCGCAGTACAGCTTGGTATGTCATTTATGTCACCGGAAAGAATAGCATCAGGTGATATCTGTATTTTCGCCGCGCTCACTCTCTTTGCATTGACTCTCAACTGCATGGGCAAGCGCTCAATGCAAAAGCGTATTATGAACAACTTTAAGCTTGTTGCTACCAACAGCGTAAAACAAAGTTGCTTTGTTGCAGATGATGCTTCAGCGCTTAAAATGAGCGAGGGTAGCACGATAGGTCAACCC
>JAXJVX010000088.1:0-7069 GCA_036308305.1 Acutalibacteraceae bacterium
GTTCATATGTGCGAAGTGCGGGGATATTATCATCATAACAACAAATGGTGATGGTTTTGGCATTAGTATTGATTTTTGCATAGCATATTGCTTTTTTAATAAGCTGTTTTGCTAGGCCCTTACCACGCATTTCGGGCGCAAGGATAACAAAGCCTATTCGTGCTACTTGCTTTTCAGCATCAATAAATCTTACTGAAAAATGACCGATAGGTATTCCGTTTTCATCATCGGCAATTACCGATACTGCATCGGTGCTTTTGTTAAAACGGATAATATCAGAGCTTTTCACGGGAAAGCTTTGGTATTTACCTGCACACCAATCATAAAATACTGTTTGTGTATTAATCCAACGGCAAACGAGTGAAAGCTCGTCATCTGATGCAAGACGGAGCGTATCTATCATCCGTTTTTGTCATTAAGCAGCTTGCTTAACTCCTCCATAAATGTATTGATATCACGGAATTGACGGTACACGCTTGCATAACGCACATAAGCCACATCATCGATCTTTTTCAGTTTTTCCATTACCATTTCGCCGATCTGCGTTGATGAGACTTCCTTTTCGAGAGAATTTGCGAGAGCAGACTCGATTTCGTCAACCGCTTTTTCAAATGTGCTGAGTGGAACTTGACAGCCTTCGCTTGCACGAAGTATTCCGTTAAGCAGCTTATTACGGTCAAAGCTCTGACGGCTTTTATCCTTTTTAACAACAATAATAGGGAAGCTCTCGATTATTTCGTATGTTGTAAAGCGTTCTTTACAGTTCATACATTCTCTGCGGCGGCGAATACGCTCGCCTTCGTCTGTCGGACGTGAGTCAACTACCTTACTTTCTGCATAACTGCAATAAGGACATTTCATGGTCAATTATTCCTTTCTTCATCATCGGTTATGGGTTCGGCGGATTTTTTAGCTTTTCTTATTTCATACTCCGTCATTCCGAGCATAAGGAAGAAATACGGAGTAATATGCACTATACTTACATTGAAGAACATTTGAACTGCAAAAGCGAATGCCGCAAAGAAACATATCATTATATTCGGATTTTTAAACATATATTTCACTGCGCGCACAAGTTGGGTGATAAGCATACCCATATACGCAGCAAAGCCTAAAATACCGGTCGTTACAAGTGTGTGCAGATATTCATTATGAGCCGAATCTAGAGTTGTGACCTTGCCGATGGCTTCGTGATACTGTGCGGCATAGGTATCGTTAAACGCAAGCTTGAAGGTGCCGAGCCCCGAGCCGAGCAACGGATAGTCACCGAAAAGTTTTAATGAATAACGCCAGATAGCTACACGGTGGCTTCCCGCCATATCGTCAAGCGTGCCGTTGAGTAATGCGGATATCTCACCGATAAGTCCGGATGAATTCATAAAGAAGAATTTTATAATAATTGCGCCAAGAACCAGTATCGCACCCTCTGCCGAGAATAATACGATAAGTATATTTTTTTGCGGCAGATCCGGTATTTTATCAATAAATAAACGGCAAAGTAAAAATGCGGCTGCGAGTAGTATACCGATGAAAAATGCAGTTCCGAATTTGAATGTGACCTCAGTATAGTTCTCACCGGAAGGGTAATTATATTTAATTACCGATGCAAGCGCAGCGGCTGCGGCGCCTGCGGCCAGGATATCCAAAAGTCGGGGCAGATGTTTTCTCTGTGATGCAAATATCGGCACCGCAATGAGTAGTGTAACTACAAGTGCAACGAATCCTGAGCTTACATTTATCGATAGCTCGGTAAACACGGCGGCACCGAAGCAGAATGGAAGAGCGAAACGCTCCTTTCCGTCTTTGCACACGATATAGTAAGCGCCGATATAGCACGCGGCAACACAAAGAAATGCCGATAAAAAGTCAATATTTCCGAATGTACCTGCGAAGGAAATAAACTGCCCCGTGTATGCACCGTTCGGGATAAGACCAAGTGGGTTATATCCTGCAAGTTGCGGAATGCAAATAGCCGTATTTATAACAACTGTTACCGATAAAAGATATGCATATATATATCTTGCGCCGCAGGCGACTGCAGGTATTATCATAGCAATTGAAAAGAGCAGAAGATACATAAGTCCGTCCGAACGGCCGGAGCCGATAAATACCGCTGACGAGCCATCGCTGTTTTCAATTGATCTGTACGGGGATGCTATTATTGACGCAATCGCTGTACATATGTATAATAGAAGGCACAGCATAGTCGGAGATGAGAATGTGGCTTTTACCGTATTCTTATTGAAATACTGCGGATTTAGAGCGCAACCGATGAGCGCTAATATTATAATAAGTATGAATGAGTAGTTTTTCCACGCAGTAGTGTTGGAATAATTAAAAACGAGCAATGGAAAAACAGATAACATTATACCACAGAATAAATATCCGGTATTAAAGGTTTTTGAGGCTTTCAAAGCCGATAAATCCAATTTGATCACTCCGAAAATAATATATGTATAGTTTACCATAACTTATTTGCACTTGTCAATAAAAATAAGAAAGTGCTTGACAATATTGCGGTAAGATGTTACAATATTTCGGCAACAATATGGGATTATAGCTCAGCTGGTTAGAGTACTTGCTTGACATGCAAGGGGTCGAAGGTTCAAGTCCTTTTAATCCCACCAGAAAAAGAAAAGACAAGTCTTTCGACTTGTCTTTTCTTTTTTTACTATATTCGCCTTCGGCGAGTGATATTGCTTCGCAGTGATATTTGGACTTCGTCCGAGTGATATACGCTTTGCGTATGAAGGAACGGGTATTATATCAAATTTGTCACAAGGCAAATATATTATTGACAAAATTCAAGATGTGTTATATAGTCAATTCAAAAAGGGGTGTATGTTATGAAAAAGATTATTACTTTATTGTTGTGCGTTACATTAGTTTTTTCGTCCGTTTGCTTTGGCGTTGCGGCAGAAGCTGAGTTGCCGAACATCGACATTACTACAGAAGGCTTCAGGGATAGACTTAAATCTGAATTTGATCTTGTCTTTAGTGACGAGTTTGAAGGTGACAAGCTCGATACTTCAAAATGGAAGTACGATTCGGATGCCGTTTTCAGAAACAGTGAAGCACAGATGTATTCAAACGGAGAAGAGGATGGGAATGTCTATCTTAAAGATGGAGAGCTTGTGCTTCAGGCAAACAAAGAATATGCTATTAATATTGATGGTAAAGAAAAGCAATATACAAGCGGTGAGGTTTCAAGCTTAAGTGCCTGGAAATACGGATATTTTGAAATCAGAGCAAAAATTCCTTGCGGAAACAACACCTTTCCTGCTATTTGGATGATGGGGTATGATTACAAAACAGGTGGTTGTGATTGGCCTCATTCAGGTGAGATTGATATTATGGAAGCACTTGGAGGAACATATACCTGGTCAACTCTTCATCATTCAAGCTATGGTGCTTATGGCTCCAGCTCTCATAAAAGCACAAGCGCAGGGAGATATGAGAATTCTGACGTTCAGACTGAGTATCATGATTTTTGGCTTTATTGGACAGATGAAATTATTGTTATTGGCGTTGACGATGCGATATTCAACATAGTTGATATAACAACGCCTGAGCTTGCGCAGTCTTTTAGAGAATATGAGCATTGGCTTTTGCTTGATCTTGCAATGGGGCCTTTCGGCAACACAATAAAAGAAGCAGACACTGATGATTGGAGATTCTTTATTGATTATGTGAGAATATATCAGCCGCAATTGGAGTCTATTTATGATGATATTTTAATTTATGAGGCTGAGGAGACTTTTTCACAAAACGGCTCTGCAAGAAGCTATGCTTTGGGAATGAACACCGTTACCTCATCGAAATCAAACACAGTGGCGTGTGTTGTCGAAGATTTACCTGTCGGCACCTACGATGTTTATGCATCTTATATTGGACAAACTTCAAACAATGCATCTGTTCAGAATGTGTTTATTAATGATGTTCAAACAGCAGTGCTTGATACCAATTCAGGAGCAAGTGTATCAAAGGGTGCTCAAAGCAAGCTTGGAACAGTAAAAATTGAACAAACAAAGCCTTTTGAAATTGCTTTCCAATACAAGTCCGGCAAACAATTACAGATGAGTGTTGACAAATTTATATTTGTTAAAACAGATACACAGGAATATGATACTGTGGTAAATTCACAGAACTTTAAGAATATGCAGTCGGAAATTACCGTTTCGACTCAATCGGAGCTTATAGATGCCCTTTCACGCCTCTATGTTGGCGGAACAATCAAACTTGCAAGTGATATAACGCTCACAAGCACTGTTGAACTTCGTAATGATATGACAATTGACCTTTGCGGTCATACTATTTCTTCCGGTGCTCTGACAAATGCGTTTTCTATAAGAAAGGTTACCGACATTACTTTCAAAAACGGAAAAGTCGTTGTAGACGGAAATAGTCAAGGCATATTTGGCAAGTTTATTAATGCAAACGAAGTATATAATACTGTTGTGAATTTTGAGGATATTGATGTTACAATTAACGCCAAAAAATCAAATTCTACCTCTTCAGGCGTCGCTTTTTTTGGCGCTTCATACGGCTCTGTTAAGCTGAATGTAACAGACTGTGATTTCACTATTACTCAAGAGGCAAATACAACCAATCCGATTTTAATTTCTTACGGGCTTTATTCAACATATACAAACTGTACCTTTAACTGTTCTGACGGTACAGTAGCGCCGATAAGAATATATAACGGTAATTCTAATAACAAAGGCTACTTAAAAATCAATAATTGTACTGTCAATAATGCAACGAGTGTGTTTGAATCAGTTGATGCTATAACTTCTTATATGACAGTAACACTTGCTAATATAAATGATTTTGGAGATGTGACAACACTTACTAATCATGATGAAAGTGTTTCGATGATAATAATTGAGACCGGTAACACAGCTTATGATATTAACTCGGTTAAGATTGATACTCTTGACAATTCGGCAGATATAACAGTAGTTTGTGATCATTGTTATACCGAACAGACTTGTACTGAGGACAGCATTTGCATGTATTGCGGTAAATTTAACAAAGCGGCATACGGTCACACCGAGGGAGATCAGGTGACTGTAAATGCTGATTGTGTAAATAGCGGTTCTATAAGTATAAGCTGTACTAATTGCAACGAGGTGCTGTCATATAAAGAAATCCCGCGTCTTGAACATAATTATCAATATAAGCAAACGATACAAAAAGGCTGTAAAAACGATGGATACAGAATTTTTGAATGTACCCTGTGTTCACTTGAACAAACACGTTCGCTTTATGCAGACGGCGTATTACATAAAGGTAGCCATACCGCAACCCCAGGAAAAACAACAGTCATAGAACCAACCTGTACGAGCGCAGGAAAACACATTGATGAATGTTCTGTCTGTGGCGATACTTATATTTCACGAAGGTTTAGAAATCAGCACAAACTAGTTGCGACAGATACGGTTGTTCGAGCAACGCAAACGACTGTTGGATACACATTATATAAATGTACTGAATGTGATTATACTGAAAAGGGTGACTTCGTTGATAAAGGAACAATATATAAGTATATTGTTGATATTGACGGAACAGAGTATTGTGTAGAAGAAGACACATACACATTGCCAAAAAGTGATAAGGCTGGATTTGTTGCATATACCGATGGAAACAACTATTATAGCGAAGCAGATACCATCACTCTGACTAAAGATGTCACTCTTTCAACAATTGCAATCGGTGATGTTTATATGCTGTCCGGAGCTGCAGTGCGGCTTAATGAAAAAACCGGACTTCGATGGTACACTAACCTTGATGTCGAAGCTGTTTCTGAACTTAAAAAGATAGGAGCTACTGTAGAAACAGGTACACTTATTGCTTATTATGACAGGCTTGAAAATGAACTTACATTTGATGCAAAGCAATATACCGACAACAATGAATTGGTATGGTCAAATGTTCCCTTTGTATCAGATGCGTATTATGTAGAGGAGAGTTCTGCGTTCAAAGGAGTTGTCGGTTCGTTGGTTGATTTTCGCCAAGAGCATATCATCACCGATTTTGTTGCAAGAGGATATGTTAAGGTAACGATTGGTGACTATGAAAACATAGTATATGCAAGATATAGCGATGATAATATCAGCAACAACATAAGAACGGTTAAATACGTCGCCTCAAAAGCTGCTCAAGATGACAACTTCTATCCGAGACTTAGCGATAAAAGCAAAAAGTTGATTGACTACTGGGCTTCGTATTCCGAAGACTAAGAATTAATTGAATACCGATTCGGATTTGAAATTCCGAGTCGGTATTTTGCTATATAAATCTTGTAAATCACTACTAAACAACAAACATGAACAGCTCTCAACCCAATTGTTAAATTATGGGGCGTACAATTTGAAGGGGATAATGTGAAAAAACAGTATTATCATATTAATTTATTCACTTGTGCTTTTTGTCTGTGCAACTTGTCATTACGGTAATCACCAATCTGCTTTGTCTGTTGCTGACTGTGCTGATGAGTTGACAGCACGCATAAAGGATATTGTAAAAAATACCGGATGCGAAAAGGTAAATATAATCGCTCATTCAAAAGGCGGGCTTGATTGCAGATACGCCATCAGCTTCAGCGGTGCAGCGCCGTATATTGCGTCACTAACCACAATAAACTCACCTCACAGAGGATGCAAGTTTGCAGACTATTTGCTCGATCGGATCCCGAAGAAGGTGCAGAATAAGATAGCAGATACTTATAACCGTGCACTTCGTAATTTTGGTGATGAAGATCCCGATTTTATGGCCGCAGTTACTGATCTTACCGATGAAGCGTGCGTAGAAAGAAATAAGATTATGCCTATTACCGACTGTGATGGTATATATACTCAAAGTGTTGGTTCAAAGCTGAATCGTGCCGCCAACGGGACGTTCCCGATGAATTTTACTTATTATATAGCGAAGGCTTTCGGCGGCGAAAATGACGGACTAGTTTCAAAAGACTCTTTTGAATGGGGAGAGAATTATACTTATCTTACTACCAACGGTAAAAGAGGTATATCCCACGGCGATATGGTTGATCTGAACCGTGAAAACATCA
>JAXJVX010000089.1:0-12188 GCA_036308305.1 Acutalibacteraceae bacterium
ATCCTGAATTGCGGCACTGCAAAGAAAATATTCCTGCTTTAAGCGCAGTACCTTGCCTTTTCGCTGACTGTCGTTCGGATAAAGACAAAGGTGCAATATTTCAGCTTCGTTCCGAGCCTTGCTCGCATTTGAATATTTAAAACTGTTGAAAGCATCAAAATCAAATCCGTCTGTTGCCTCAGCTTCGAACAGACGCAGTGTGTTAATGTATTCGCCGCCCCAGCCGATTATCGGCATATCGTAGCTTACGGCATATACTTCGCCGTCTGCAAATTCGATTTTATATCGCTTGTCATACCGCTTTATTGAAAACGGATCGCCGAATGCCTGCCAATCATCGGGAAGCTCCTTTTGAGCGCCGTTTGAAAAGGTCTGCTTGAAAAGCCCGTATTTATAGCGTATTCCATAGCCTATAAGCGGTTTTTTCATTGTTGCTGATGAGTCAATAAAACAGGCAGCAAGTCTACCGAGTCCACCGTTGCCAAGCGCCGCATCCTCAATGTCCTCAAGCTCATGTATGCTTCTGTTATGCTCGGCAAGAAGCTTTGCGGCATCGTCAAGCAATGATAATGCCGCAAGGTCATTATGCACCGTTCTGCCGATCAGCCATTCAGCGGAAATGTATGCGGCACGGCGACCCTTTGCCTGCGTAATTTGGCAGTCCGCCCATACCGGTGAAATATGTTCACTCACCGCATCGCCTATCGCTTGATACAGGGTTTTAATATCCGCACTTTCAACACAGCTCATATATTTCGTCTTTAAAATGCGGCAAAGTGTATTTTTGAATTCCATAAGCCACTCCCAGAAATTTAGTCATTATAATTATGTCACTCAAATTTCTTTATATACAATTTGATTATTTGTTGTAATATTAATTGACAGTAAGCGAAAAAATATGTATAATTACAATGTAAAAGAATGTTTGTTGGCGGGAATGATTATGGCAGTAACGCATTTTTCCGATGAAGTCATACAGAATATGCAGCAAAAAGGTTTGGATATGCTGCTTTATTTTAAAGAAATATGCGATAAAAATAATTTGATGTTTTATTTTTGCGGCGGCTGTTGTATCGGTGCTGTGAGAGATGGCGGCTTTATACCGTGGGATGATGATGTGGATGTGTTTATGCCGCGCCCCGATTACGAAAAGTTGTTGGAAATATGGGATAGCGTTTCGACCAATGAGCGATATTTTTTGCAGTATACAACTAAAGACAAGCTGACAAAAAATCTCTTTGCCACACTTTGTGACAGCGAAACAACATATATCAAGACTTATCAGAAGAATCTTGATATCAATCACGGTATTGCGCTTGATATTCTGCCGCTTGACGGTTGCCCGACCAAAAGCTTTGCACGAAAGCTGCAAAAGATTAACGCAATAATCTATTCCTTATATCTGCTTGATGAGCCGCCGATGAACCACGGCGCAGTCATCAAAACTATCGGCAGAATCATGCTTGCCGTAGTACCGAAGCGGCTGAAATACCGCATATGGCGGTCGGCTGAAAAAAGAATGAGCCGTTACCCATTTTATAAATCGGAAAGAATAACCGAATTGTGTTCAGGTCCCGATTATATGCAGAACGAGTACTATTTCGAGGATTTCAAATCAGCCGTTTATTACAATTTTGAGGGGTACAAAATGCCGTTGCCCGTTGGGTTTGACAGATATCTTCGTACTGCTTTCGGTGATTATACCGAGCTGCCCCCACCCGAAAAACGTATTATTCATCACGAAATCGAATTTTGTGATGTTAATAATTCATACAAAAAATACAAACATAAATATTACTGTACGAAATGAGGAAATAAAAATGATTTTTGCAGCAATACTTGCCGGCGGTGTCGGCTCACGAATGAATATCGCAGATATGCCCAAGCAGTTTTTGATGCTTGGTGAAAAGCCGATAGTTGTGCATACACTCGAAAAGTTTATGATGTGCACAAGAATAGACTGTGTTTATGTCGGCGTTCATCCTGAGTGGGTAGGTCATATGAATGACCTCGTTGAAAAATACCTCGGCAAGACTGACAGAGTGCGTGTAGTTCCCGGTGGTAAGGACAGAAACGGAACTATCCTTAACTGTATCGATGATATCGAAAATAATTTCGGCGAGAGTGAGGATAATATTGTTATCACTCATGATTCGGTGCGTCCGTTCGTATCTCTCCATACTATTGAAGAGAATATCGATGCAGCACTTAAATACGGTGCTGTAGATACCGTATGTGCCGCTATCGACACTATTGTTGAATCGGAGGATAAAGAGTTTATATCTGCAATTCCGGACCGTTCAAAAATGTATCAGGGTCAGACTCCGCAGAGCTTTAACATAAGCCTGCTCAAGCGTCTTTACAATGATTTGAGTGAGGACGAGAAGAATATTCTGACTGATGCCTGCAAGATATGCGTTGTCCGCAATCATCCCGTTTATATGGTTGCCGGAGATATTGCAAATCTTAAGATCACTACTATGAGCGATTATAAGATCGCACAGGCTATGATCGGTGCGCTTAAGCCGGAGAAATAAGAAAGGTAAGGTAAATAAACAGTGCTTAACAGTGTTTATCAGCTTATAAGTCCGAAGATATTTTCGGTTAAATATACAGATATCAGTATTAAGGACAGAGTTATAATCCGCCCTAATTATATGGCGCTTTGCCATGCCGATCAGCGGTATTTCCTCGGTCAGCGTGACATTAAGGTGCTTAACAAAAAACTGCCCATGGCGCTTATCCACGAGTGTTGCGGTATCGTTGTTGCCGATCCGACCGGCACCTTTGCTCCCGGTCAGCATGTTGTTATGATACCAAACACACCTATAAGAAAAAACGAAGTTATTTTTGAAAATTATGATAAAGGCACATACTTCCTTTCCAGCGGACATGACGGATTTATGCGTGAGCTTGTTGATCTTCCGCCTGACCGTGTCGTTGCGTACAACGGAGTAGATGATGTAGTTGCGGCAGTTACCGAGTTTGTCAGTGTAACTGTACACGCATCCACAAGATTTGATTTGGCTGCTCACAAAAACCGCGATGTTATCGGCGTATGGGGCGACGGTAGCCTCTCCTATACGCTTTGCAATGTGCTTAAAAAGCGTTTCCCGAAAAGCAAGATATATGTTGTGGGTATGGACAAGGGCAAGCTTTCTCATTTCACCTTTGTTGATAAGACATTCATCGCAGGTGAGCTGCCGGAGGACTTCAGCGTAGATCATGCCTTTGAATGTTGCGGCGGTGAGGGCAGTTTTTATGCTATCGACGATATCATTCGCACTATTAATCCGCAGGGTACCGTTATGCTCATGGGCGTTTCAGAAAATAAGGTAGCTATAAATACCCGTGATATACTTGAAAAAGGTCTGACATTTGTAGGTTCAAGCCGTTCAGGTCGTGACGATTTTGAAAAGGCAGTTGAGCTTATGGAGGACAAGTCCTTCCAGAACAGAATGAAGGTCATAATCTGTGAGGATGAACCTGTAAGCAGCATCAAGGATGTCATCAGAGTATTCAATAACGATACCACTACTCCGTTTAAGACGGTCTTTAAGTGGGATATGTAGCATTTGACAAAAAATTAACACCGATTTAAGCGTAATTTTCCTATATACACAAAAATTTCTTTTTTAGTAAAATAGTTCTTGAAAGTTACGCTTAAATTGTGCATAATAGTATAGGATACATATACGGCATAAGCTTCGATGTAGAAGTTTTAATATTAAAAATTTAATTTGCATTAAAGTGATCGGGAGGGCGCTCTTGATTGCTGAAAGGATGGTCACAACAAATGAATTTTCACGGAAAAGATATTAAAATCTTTACCTGCAACTCCAATATAGCAGTTGCAAAGCAGATGGCATCATGCATGGGTCTCCCCCTCGGCAAAGCAGAGGTAACTCATTTTTCAGACGGTGAGATCGCCGTTTCGATCAACGAGTCAGTGCGTGGTTCCGATGTATTTATCGTTCAGTCAACCTGTGCTCCGGTAAATACCAATCTTATGGAGCTGCTTATTATGATCGACGCTATGAAGCGTGCATCAGCAGGCAGAATTACCGCAGTTATTCCGTATTTCGGCTATGCAAGACAGGATCGTAAGGCAAAAGCGCGTGATCCGATCTCTGCAAAGCTTTGTGCAGATATACTTACAACTGCCGGCGCTCACCGTGTACTTACAATGGATCTTCACGCTGCACAGATCCAGGGCTTCTTTAACATTCCGGTTGACCATCTTCTCGGTGTACCGATCCTCGCTCCGTACTTCGGCAAAAAGTTTGCTGATGATAAGGACGATGTAGTCGTTGTATCTCCCGACCTCGGTTCTGTAACACGTGCAAGAAACTTTGCTGCAAGAATTGATGCACCGCTTGCTATTATTGATAAGCGACGTCAGCGTGCAAATGTATGTGAGGTTATGAACATCATCGGTGATGTTAAGGGCAAAAAGGTCATTATCGTTGACGATATGATCGATACAGCAGGCACACTTTGCAATGCTGCAAAGGCTATTGTTGAGATTGGCGGTGCTGTTGAGGTTTCAGCTTGTGCAACACACGGCGTTCTTTCAGGTCCTGCTATTGAGAGAATTCAGAACAGCGTACTTAAAGAAGTAGTATTGCTTGATACTATTCCGCTGCCGGACAGCAAGAAGATCGACAAGATCACAATGCTTCCCGTTGCTCCCGTATTTGCTGAAGCTATGGACAGAATTTATGAGGACAAGCCGGTATCAACTATCTACGGTTAATAAAATCTTAATTTAAATGAAAAATCCTGCCGAAGCTTAATGCTTCGGCAGGATTTTTTAAATGGCGTCTTTAGACAAGGAACACCCGTTAAACCTCAACTCGCAGACGGGAGCTTAGTTAAATACTGGTGAATTATACATTCTCTGGAGTTTCAACTATGTCAGACGGAGTTTCAACGATCGGCTCATCACCTATTGTACCTTCGCCGAGATATTCGGTAAGCCCTACTAACTGCTTGCGGATAGCAAGAACGTCTTTACCATTGATCTTACCGTCAAAATTAACATCGCTGTTGTATTCATCAATACTGCTTTCAAGACCTACTATTGATTTGCGAAGCTCCAATACATCCTTGCCGTTGAAATTGCCGTCCTGATTAACATCACCAAATATACCTACACTTTCGAAATTGCAGAAACATTCTCTTGCAAGCTTGTGAACAAACGAATTTTCAAGACCGTAAACCGTTGTATAGAAAGATAATGATGCACTCTCATTCAACTCCGCATTCATAACTGTAAATTTTATCGGAGTTGTTTGTTCAACGTAAAGCGTTTTAACATCGTTTGTCAAGGTTATCTTATTTATGTTTCCATTAAAAACGCCAAGACTTGTAATGTTTTTAGGAACAACTATTTCCGGAATCGCACAGTTCTTTAAGCCTAATTCAGTCAAGGTGCTTGGGAAAGTCACCTTACTAATATTCTTGTAATCAGCAAGATAGCACGCTTCAAGATAAGGATCAAGTTGACAGAAAAATGTATCATTTGCACCGAAATACGGCTCAACACGCGAAACAGTATATCCTGCAATGCTTTCAGGAATAACAAGCTCTTTATTTGACTCAATCGGAGTAAGTGACGTTGTTTTTGGATTATATAAATAATATGCTAACACTGAAACGGTATTATCATCAAGCGGCTTGCACACAAACCCGGATTCTTCGTCATAAAAGACTCCTTCCTCGCGCACCAATTCAGTTACAGACTTATTGTATGTGTCAAATCTAAAAAAGCTTTCAATTTCACTTTTTGTCATAGCTTTAATATTGCTTTCGTCAACAATAACATAATCCATGTCTTTTTCAATGGCGTATTCAATTGCGTAGCTATCTTTACTTGCAACAATCGTTATATCATTATCTGAATTGAATGCAGTATCACTTATTTGTGTCACAGAGTTGGGAATATAAATACGATTTGTCTTGGTATAATACTCAAAAAATCCATCGCCGATATAGGTGATTCCATTAAATATAATTACATTAGGCTTGTTAAAAAACGACATAAACTCCAGATATAAGGATGTGTTATCATCGGGATTTTCATAATCAAAATCCATTAGTCTGCCTTTATTGTCGCTAGGGAATATGTAAAGAGCATCTATAAGTCTCTGTGTATCTGTAGGCAATCTGTAATATGTGTTAAAAAAGTAAGCACCGAACGGTAATCGAATATCATATGTAAAAAGGTCACTGTGGTCATAAGCCAGCCCGTTATCAAAATATCCATTCAAATTAGCAGGCAAAGCCGAAGCAGAAATACTAGCACTACTGATTAACAAAACAAGAGTCAATATAATAGCTAATAATTTTTTCATAAAAATTCCTCCTTTGTTATTTTTAATATATTACAATATTTATACAAAGTCAATAAATTTATTCTTAATTTGCATAATTTGAAATATATTGCTGTACAACCAATGTATCTTTTACATTAATTGAACCATCCTGGTTAGCATCTGCCAAATATAATGCAGCAGGTCGTGTTAATAATGTAGTACCAACTATATGATTTTGCAGCTTTGTTACATCTGTGCTGTCAATAACTCCGTTGTAATTAACATCACCAAAATAGTAATTGATTCTATTCAAGTACCACTTTTGAGTATCAGCTCCTGTACTTGCTGCCCAGATTACTGTATCGCTGGTTTCATCATATGTTAATAAATAAACGGTATTGCTTATTACCTGTTTAAGACCAAAGCTTCCGTCGGAATTGGCAACCACATAAATATTGTCTGCAGTAGTTTGATTAACTAATGAATAATAGCCGTTGGTTATAGAATTACCGTGTGCTAAATATCCTGGTTTACTTGTTGAATTAGTTTGTAAGGTATATGTAGTGAGATTAGCATTTTTCTTTAGTATCCACCAAGAGTTGATTCCGGTTGAACTAATTAAAGCGTTAGCCGTGGTTGAGGGATATAAATTGTCTTGCGCGCTCTTATTTGCAACATAATATATTCCATTAAGCGTATCGCCAGAAGTGTTGTTATTAAAAGGTGTTGCATCGGTAGACCAGGCTATAGCGAATGGTATTTCTTCGTCAGTAACTATGCTGTTGTATATTCGCACATTATATAGTTTTGATGACGTGTCAGTAACACTCAAAGTAACCATTTCTGTAGAACTATTGCATTTTACCGTTTCATTTGTTGTTTCGTCTATGTATGAAAGGTCGGAGGAAGCAGCATATGATCCATCTACATATACATCCATTCCAAGCTGATGAATATCACCAATGACCGGTGAACCTGTGGTATGATCCAGGTTTTCAGAAAAATTACTGTCAATTAACCATGCAAGATTAATATTAATTTCACTACCGTCATAAATAGGTTGTTCAAAAACGATGCTTCTTGTGGTGTCAACAGTACCTGTAATATACTGACCGTTACCAACTATACATACAGCAGTAAAAGCATCAACTGCGCCTGCACCTTGCTTGTCTGTGATTCCGCTGCTTAACTGTGTGTCATTTGTAGCAATAACCTTTCTGTGACACGAGGATTGAACAATAGCTTTTATTGCTTCAGGATGAACTGCTAACGAGGGTTTTAACTCAAGCATCAAAGCAATTGTTGCGACGACATTTGGAGCTGCATAACTAGTTCCAAGTGGTCCATATGCAACCAAATCAGGTTTTGCACAACTATTGTCGGTTTCTCTGTAGCTACTATTTGCAGAAAGAGAATCGTCTGTTACATCATTTTCAGTATTATCATCAAAACGCCCGACTGTTATTACATTATATCCCTTTCCTGGAGATGTAATATTACCAGTTCCTTCTCCCAGGTTTCCTGCAGATTTTACAAGAGATATATTGTGTTGAGAAACCAAATGATCTGCCCACTTATCGGAGATAGTATAGCCATTCGCATTTCCCCCGACGCTTCTATTGATTACAGAAACTCCTAAAGATATTAGTTCTTCAACGGCACTGTTTGAAGTGTCAGATGAAGAATATAAAGTTACATTTGGTGCAATTCCAGCAGATCCCGAAATTATTTCTGCAATATTGGTCTTATGACTACTATCATCGTCATCGGACAGATCAACAATATTGCTGTTTAATAAATTATCTGTTAATGTAATTCTACCATCTTCCCAAATTCCAGCCTTGACGCCATTGCCAGTTAGCCCAATTTCGGTATGTACTTTTTCTACATTATTAGAAGTAAGAAAACTATTTTCACATATTTCCTCTGTATCAGGATTATAATATATCTCTTCAACATACGCTTTCTTTGCAGTAGCTTGAATTTCAGATAGGCAATGTTAACAAAGAGGTCACGCTTAATTCTATCGTCGGTCGTATGGAACACAATGTTATATACAGGCTGACAGATAAGCTTTTATTCTGTTATATCTTTTTTATGCTGCCGCAGACACAGTATAACACTTGCCTTGTAATAGGCCCGTTTCTTTCTGAAACAGTAAGTAGTGCAAAGGTTTTAGAAATATGTGAAAAGCACGGAATACCACGCAAAGAGCATCCGATCATGGAGAAATACTACGGCGATGTACCTATTATTCCTCAAAGCAGCCATCTTTATCCTTTACTTGATACTCTCGGTGAGCATTTGTGGGGTGGTTCAGATTCTTTTTCGATCAATGATATTAACTATGAATGGTGCAGTACCACTTCTCCGTTTGATGCCGAAAAATACATTAACAGTCTTGACGATACCGTTATGAATATGCAGATATTGCAAAAACGCTATGAATATGAGAATGAAATTATGGAAGCGGTATCACACGGTCAGGCAAGAAAAGCGGAAATATTACTTTCAGGGTTTTCCAATATGAAATTTGAACAGCGCCTTGCTGATCCGGTGAGAAACATTAAAAATTATTGTATCATTATGAACACATTGCTTCGCAAAGCTGCAGAAAAAGGAGGCGTGCATCCTATTTATCTGGATAGCATCTCCTCCTCGTTTGCAATCAAAATAGAACGGCTGACCTCCACCGGTGAGATACCGGATTTTATGCGTGAGATGTTCCGCTCATATTGCCGCCTTGTAAGAAAGCACTCAATGAAAGATTACTCCCTGCCGGTACAAAAGGCAATAACCTGCATAGATACCGATCTTTCAGCCGACCTTTCGTTAAGTACATTAGCAAAAATGCAGAATATAAGCTCGGGGTACCTTTCTACCGTATTTAAAAAGGAAACGGGTAAGACTGTTACTGAATATATAAACGAACAGCGTGTCAAGCACGCAACTCATCTGCTTAACACCACAAAGCTGCAAATACAGACTATAGCTCAGCATTGCGGTATAATGGATGTTCATTATTTTTCAAAGGTATATAAAAAATATACGGGGAAAACACCTAAAGAGCATAGAGAGATGCTAGATAAGTAGACCTTCGCCTGATGCAAATTCACGGGGGCTTATGCCATATTCTGATTTAAAAGCACGGTAAAAGCCTGCGTAGTCACGAAATCCGCAGGAGTAGCACACATCGCCGGCGGCGGCTCCTGCAAGCAGCATCTGTTTTGCAACCAGCAAGCGTTTGAGCATAATATATCGGTACACGCTTACACCGGTTTCCTTGCGGAATTGGTGGGATAAGTGATACTTGCTCACATAAAACCGCTCGGCGATAGCTTCAAGAGAGAGCTCCTCGCTACAATGCTCGCCAATATAACGCAAAACATCCTCAACAAGCGGTGAACTTTTGGTATGGTGTTCTTTGATCGTATCAGAGTTTTGCGACAGTCGGTTAAGCTCCACCATAATTTGCAGTAATATGCCTTTTGCACACAATGAACTGCCAAACTCGTCCTTGTAGCTTTCTCTGGAAAGCTCATACAGCTTAGCTGCGAGTGACGATGATGTGCGTATCAGATTAGTATGTGTCGGCAGAGCGCTGTCAAAGCATCGGGTAAGGTCAGTTTGTTCGTCTCCCATGCTTTTCAGATGCTCCTTGTTTATCCAAAGAACTATACGCTCGTAAACGTTGCTTTCGGGCGAAACTATCGGGCGGTGTAATTCGAGCGGATTTATCAGCAGCATATCACCGGGATTAAGCTGAAAGACCTTGCCCTCGACCCAATATTCCACCTTGCCGCCTAAAAACATATATATCTCATAAAAATCGTGATGATGTACTTCTACACTTGTACCCTTCGGTTCACGATAATGAAATATCTCAAAATCATCCTTTTTCATCGTCTGCCGCGGGTCGAAATGTTGTGATCTATCTCTCATGTATCTCACCTCAATATCATTTTACAGCAATATTCGCAATATGTCAAACAATTAAAGCAATAAATATTGTGAAAAAATGTGATATACTAAAACAAAAATCAATAGGAGATGATTTTGTGGCTCGATTTTTATCCGAGGACTTCTTGCTTAGCGGTAATGTGGCGAAAACTTTGTATCATAACTACGCCAAGTATATGCCTATTGTCGATTACCATTGCCATGTCAGTCCAAAGGAAATCTATGAGGATAAGCATTTTGAAAATATCACCGAGGTATGGCTCGGCGGCGATCATTACAAATGGCGTATAATGCGTTCAAACGGTGTTGAGGAACGCTATATTACCGGTGATGCGTCGGCAAGGGAAAAGTTTCAGAAGTTTGCCGAGTGTTTGCCTAAAGCTATCGGCAATCCGATGTATCATTGGTGTCATCTTGAGCTTAAAAAATATTTCGGCTTTACCGGTGTTCTCAACGGGGAAACAGCCGAGGAGGTATGGCGCCTTGCGAACGAAAAGCTCAAAGAGGATAATATGGGCGTGCGCGGACTTATTGAAATGAGTAATGTTGATTTTATCGGCACAACCGATGACCCTGTTGATACACTAGAGTGGCACAAGGCACTTTCGGAGGACAGCAGTATGAAAACTACCGTTGCTCCGTCCTTCCGCCCCGACAAAGCGCTGAACATTGAAAAGGACGGCTGGCTAGAGTATATCAGGCAGTTGAGCGAAGTATGTGGCTTTTCGATAGACGGACTTTGCAGTCTTAAATCGGCGCTCGCAAGCCGTATAGAATATTTTCGTGTTCACGGTTGTAAGGCAAGCGACCACGGCCTTGATAATATGATCTATCTTGAAGCAGATGACGATGAGGTAGACGCTATCATCAAACGAGCACTCGGCGGCAAAAGTGTAACTGCGGATGAAGCAAAGAAGGTCAAGACCTCACTTCTTATCTTCTGTGCAGAAGAATATTCAAAGCTTGGCTGGGTAATGCAGATACATTATAATTGTCTTCGCAATCCCAATTCAAAGATGTTTAAAACTTTAGGTCCTGATACCGGCTTTGACTGTATCGGGCCTGATAACGGAAGCAAGGCGGTTGCATTATTCCTTGATACATTATACAGTCGCAATGCTTTGCCGAAAACAATACTTTACAGCCTTGATGCATCTGATAACGAGTTTCTTGATACTATAATCGGCGCATTTCAGGACAGCGGAATACAGGGCAAGCTGCAGCATGGCTCTGCATGGTGGTTCAATGATAACAAAGAGGGTATGCGTGCACAGCTTATCAGCCTTGCAAATTTAAGTCTTTTGGGGAACTTTGTCGGTATGCTTACCGATTCACGTTCATTTTTGAGTTATACCCGTCATGAATATTTCCGCAGAATTCTGTGTGATGTTATCGGCAATTGGGTAGAAACCGGCGAATATCCTGAGGATTATAATGCACTTGGTACTATCGTGAAGGATATTTGTTACAATAATGCAGTAAGATACTTTGGCTTGGAGGACTGAATATATGAAACTTTCATTTCGTTGGTACGGAAGTTCTGACCCTATTTCACTTGAATACATCTCACAGATACCGGGTATGCGCTCGGTCGTGTCGGCAGTTTATGATGTAAAGCCGGGTGAGGTGTGGCCAAAAGAGAGTCTTGAAAAGATAAAGGAACAATGTGAAAAGGCAGGTCTTGTATTTGATGTAGTTGAGTCTATACCCGTGCATGAGAATATAAAGCTCGGCAGAGACGAGGCAGATCAATTGCTCGATGTATACTGTGAGAATATTCGCCGTTGTGCCGAATACGGTGTAAAATGTGTTACCTACAACTTTATGCCGGTTTTTGACTGGACACGTACCCAGCTTGACAAAGAAGCAGCCGACGGCTCGACTAGTCTTGTTATGTATTGGGATCAGATG
>JAXJVX010000090.1:0-2439 GCA_036308305.1 Acutalibacteraceae bacterium
CTTCGATACCTCTCCGTATATGTTAACTCGGCATACCGAGATTAACGCAATATTCAGTTGTATTAGAATTCCCGTTAGAACTGGGGTTGTTTTAGAAACGATGGAATGCCCGAAAACCGCACAGTTAAAGGCTTTTTGGAAGATTGACTTCCGTTTGGCGAAGAAGATTTCGAGTCAGCCCCGTTATGACCACTTCGATACGTCTCCGTATTTAAATACCAATATAGTTTAACACAAAACACTCTGTGTGTCAACTGAAAAATGCGGTTTGTGGTTTGTTGTTTATTTGTGATGTATGACAAGCTTAAAGATATGAAACGGTTTTATCAATTATAATAAACTTATATTTCACTTTTATCTGCACGGCACTTCGTTCTTTAAATTGTACCGCCATTTCAGCACGGCAACGGTGAGGATTATTGCATAGCCTAAAAAGCTTAAAATATCGGGGATCTGATCAAGGAACAAAAAGCCCAGAACTGCAGCGATCACTACCTGCGTGTAGTCGAAAACCGATATTTCTTTTGCAGGTGCATTTTTATATGCAGCGGTAATACAGAATTGTCCGCCTGCGGCGCTGACACCTGCCATTATTAGCGAAAGTGTCTGTTCTATACTCATGGGTGAGAAATTCAATATTAAATTCGGCAGCAGCACTATACTCGAAAATGCCGAGAAAAACAGCACTATTACCGGTCCCTCAACACCGTTCTTGGTCATTTTGCGAACAAATGTATATGCAAGACCTGCACACATACCGCCGATAGTCCCTGCAATAGCCGGAATTATCTCCATACTGAATGTGGGCTTGATAACAAACAACGCCCCGATAAACGCAACGATAACATACATCCATTCTCTTTTGGATGCGATCTCATGCAGTATAAATATTGAAAATATGACCGCAAAAAACGGCGAAAGCTTATTTAACAGCGAAGCATCAGATATGTTAAGACGGTCGATAGCATAAAAATTGCAGATGATACCGAAAAGTCCGAAAGACGAGCGAAGAACAAGATCAGTTATATTGCCCTTTGCAGACTTTAAACAGCCGTTGTTTTTCATCACCACAAAAAGTGCGGCAATTGCAGCAACTGCATTTCTGAAAAAAGCTTTCTGCATTGTCGGCACATCACCGCCGAGCTTTACAAACAAATTCATCAGCGCAAAGAAAAACGCCGCCCCAAGTATAAATAAAATGCCTTTTTTCTTATCCTTCACCTTTAAAACACCTCTATTTTTGATATTGTATCACATTTCAGCCCAAAAATAAAGACAATCTAAATTTTGGCTTGATTTTACGAATATATAGTATTATAATGACCGCAGATAAATCATATTTTTTATTTATCTAGGCATTATTATGAAAAAAATTAATGCCTTGCAGTTTGGATGACGGTGCATATATCACACTTAGTAACGCTACACAGCTTGATTCCGACATTTGGCATGATTCTATTCGTGCAAAATTATAAATATCACTTGATTATCTTCGGCAAATGGAGTAAAATTAAATTATCATCAAAAAAGGAGATATTATTATGGATGAAAAAGTAAGAGAGCTTCTCAATCAGCAGATCAATAAGGAATTTTATTCTGCATATCTGTATCTTGATTTTTCTAACTATTTTGAAGACCGCGGACTCGACGGCTTTGCAAATTGGTATATGATACAGGCGCAGGAGGAAAGAGATCACGCAATGTTGTTTTATCAGTATTTGCAGAACAACAACCAAAAGGTAACACTTGAGGCCATTGCAAAACCCGATAAGGTGCTTGACAGCGATATGACAGTACTTAAAGCAGGTCTTGAGCATGAACAGTATGTTACATCGCTTATCAACGATATCTATGCAGCGGCTTATGATGTGAAGGACTTCCGCACCATGCAGTTCCTTGATTGGTTTGTAAAGGAACAGGGCGAAGAGGAAACAAACGCAAACGATCTTATCACTAAAATGGAGTTGTTCGGCTCTGATGCAAAGAGTCTGTATATGCTCAACAGCGAGCTTGCAGCAAGAGTATATTCAGCGCCGTCATTGGTACTGTAATTCAAAAAACATCGGAACTTGCGGTTTCGATGTTTTTTAGTTTCAGCCAGCTAAAATCATAGTACAATATAGTCACTTTGGGAGGTGGATGATATGTTAGGCTTAATGCGTGGGACGGTTCAGCTTTTTGAGCATGAAAAAGAATGGGAAATTGAGGCGCAAAACACGATATGCCGTTTGCGTGAGATTTTAGGTGATATAATAACAGATATTCAGCATGTAGGCAGTACATCTATCTCCTCCATCAAGGCAAAACCGATAATTGACATTGCAGTTGCCGTTGATGAATTTGATGATGTTTTTAAAAAGCAGGAAGAATTAAGAAAAAACGGATTTTACTACTGCCCCAACGATGACCGTGTACAGCACAGACTTTTCGCTTGCGGCA
>JAXJVX010000091.1:0-2470 GCA_036308305.1 Acutalibacteraceae bacterium
ATATTGCGGTAATCTATAGGCGCACCGAGTGAATAAATGCAGGAAACCGAAGCAACGATGATAACATCGCGCCGTTCGGACAAAGCAGATGTCGCAGAGTGGCGAAGTTTATCGATCTCATCATTAATTGCAGAGTCCTTCTCGATATAAGTATCAGTATTAGGAATGTATGCCTCCGGCTGATAGTAATCATAGTAGGATACAAAATATTCGACTGCATTTTCGGGGAAGAATTCCTTAAATTCAGAGCAAAGCTGCGCGGCAAGCGTTTTGTTGTGCGCCAATACGAGTGTCGGGCGATTTACTTTTTCGATAATATTAGCCATTGTGAAGGTCTTACCCGAACCTGTAACACCAAGCAAAACCTGTTCTTTTAAACCGTTTTTGATGCCTTCGGTCAGTTTTTCAATAGCTTCAGGCTGATCTCCTGTTGGTTTGTATTTTGAAATGAGCTTAAAATGATCCATAAACGGTTTCAGCCCTCCTTTGCATATATAACTAATGAATTTATGTTATTATACCACAAATATAATAAAAATAAAAGATGCTGTGTAAACTTTCATAAGAACATTACAAGTCCCCCTTATTATCATAAAAATGCACCCTATCTGCCAGTGGTCATCTGACAAATAGAGTGCATCTCAGATACTATCATTAACAAGCCAAATATATTTTCGATAAAATTATTCTGCACCTTTTAGTGCTTCTACCATATCTATCTTCCTGTTCTTTCTTGATACCATAAATCCAACGAGAAGCGACACACCGAAGGTCAGTGCGATGCTGATAACATATGTCATCCAGCCGAGAGAAAGGCTTAATTCGTATTCGCTGACAAGCGCAGTGATCAATACATGAAGCACAACTACACCCGCAGGTATTCCTATCAGCACACCGATTACTGTCAACCATATGTTTTGGCTTATGAGCAGCTTGCCTATATGCTTATCACGGAAACCGAGAACTTTAAGCGTAGCAAGCTCTCTGCGGCGCTCCACATAACTCATAACACCCAGATTATAAAGTACAACAATACCTAGAATGATTGCTGCTACAACCAATACCACTATCATAATGTTCATTATCTCCATAAAAGTGTCGTAGCTGTCCATTATCATATCCTTGTCTTGCTTGCCGGATATGATTTCAGAGCTTATGATATCATCAGAAGCAGTATCTGTGTAGATCGTGCTAATGTGATATTCCAAATCTACACTGTCAGCATAGGTATCAGTCATAACGATACACTCGCTGACAAGTGAGCGCAGATAACCCGCCACCTTTACATTGTAAGTTTTTTCGCTGCCATAGGGCGAAAATTCAATGGTATCACCAATGTTTGCGGTATCTTTGAGCCTCAAGCAGAGATAAACACCATCATCAGTCAGTTTCAACCGTTCGTTTTTTTCTGTGAGAAAACCAATCTTGTTGTTGCTTGCATCGTAAATATCCAGTGTTATTGTTCTTCCCTCATAGCTGATACCGCTTGATGCCTGCCAATCGCCGTCAACTTTATCAGCAAGAGCAATAGAATCTTCATTCACAGCCGATTCCGAAAGAATAATTTTTGTGGTATAGTTGCTGATGTCATTGTCCAGCATATTAATGAAGCATCCAATTGTATCTTTCATGCCGAGACCACCCACAAGCAGAACTGTACAGCCGATAACACCTACCAAGGTCATAGCGCTACGGGATTTATGACGGAGAACATCTCGCATATTCCACTTTGTGCCGAAGGGCGGATTGTTCCAGAACGGCAGTCTCTCGATAATACTCTTTTTCATTGATTTGGGAGTATAGGGACGGAGTGCATCAGCTGCTGTGCCTTTGAGCATCTTCTTTACCGATAAATAGCTGATCAGTGTAAGGATTATAAGCATCAGCACTATAACCGGAATGCAAAAGACCGGCATGATAAGTCTCCAATCAGGTATATCTATATATGTACTCATCATACCTGATGGGCTGATAATAATGGAGGCAACGAGATAACCAAGTGCCACACCAAGCACCGAACCGATAAGACCGATCATAAGTCCGTAGGAGGTATAGTGTATCAGTATCTTACGGTCACGGAATCCAAGTGCTTTCAATGTTCCAATCTGCACCTTTTCATTTGCAGAAATACGATGCATTGTAGTTACCATAGTAAGAATAGCAATGGCAAGGAACAGCACGGGTAAAATCGAGCCCATTGTTTTACCTTCTTCAGCTTCGCTCATAACGCCTGCATAGGAATAATGCTCCTCCTTTGTTGTGACAAGAAAGGTCGTGCCGGAAGCGTCTTTGATAGCTTGTTCAAGTTCTGCCTTATCCATATCGGAAATAATGTTTATCTGCGGATAGAATGCAAAACCAAGTGCCCTTTCCAGTGTTTTCGGTGTGATATAGGCGAAGCCGAAAGCTTCATAATCAGGCATGAGTTGATTTTCGTCAGCCACGCAGATCATATTTTCACCGCTTTTGA
>JAXJVX010000092.1:0-3195 GCA_036308305.1 Acutalibacteraceae bacterium
GTTTTTCTTTTGTCTCACACCATAACAAGCACGACATTTTGGCGCCCAAATGCCGCTTGTTAGGAGAACCTAAAACCCGTTCAACCTATCTCAAAGAAGTGATATTGTGAGACAGGTCTCACAGTGATATTTGACCTTGCGGTCAAGTGATATTTTATTCGCCCCAAAACTGCCGAAGGCAATATCACTTGGACTTTAGTCCAAATATAACTGCGAATCAATATAACTCGCCAATCGGGGTCCCCACAAAAGCCACGGTTTTGTGGGGTGAAAAGGCGAATAAAACTGGCCAAGTGTCCTTTCGAACACTTGGCCAAAACCACGGAATTTTTTAAATTCTTAATTAGTCGCTTACATAAGGGAGCAATGCTGCATGTCTTGCACGCTTGATTGCAACTGTGAGCTCACGCTGATGGCAAGTGCAAGTGCCGGTTACACGGCGGGGAAGGATCTTTGCACGCTCTGAAATGAACTTGCGGAGCTTTGCTACATCCTTATAATCGATTGCACCACCCTGTCTGTCTACACAGAACTGACAAACCTTTCTACGACCCTTCTTTATCGGGCGAGCAGGGCGTTCGGGACGCTCGGGACGCTCAGCTTTCTGAGTTTCCTCAACAACCTTTGTTGTTTCCTCCATTGTAATAGCCTCCTTTTATATGAAGTCAAGTAAATTTTAAAATTAGAACGGCAGATCGTCATCACTCATAGTGATTTCCTCGAAATCTCCCATACCTGCATTTGAGAACGAAGCAGGCTCGTCACTTCTCGGGCGGGTAGATCCTTCGGATTTAGAACCGCAAAATGAAGCATTGTCAATAACTACATCGTAAGCAGTACGCTTGTTACCGTCTTTATCGGTATAACTACGCTGCTGTAATGTACCGTTAACAGCGATCATTGAGCCCTTCTGGAAATACTTTGTGATGAATTCGGCAGTCTGCCTCCAAGCAACACAGTTGATAAAATCAGTCTGGCGCTCGGTACCGGCTTTCTGATAAGCACGGTCAACAGCAATTGAGAAACTTGTAACAGAAATTCCGTTAGGAGTAGTTCTCAATTCAGGATCGGCAGTAAGTCTGCCCATAAGAACAACTACATTAATCATACTTTTACACTCCTGAAAAATTATTTTGCTGTTGTGAGGTAACGAAGAACGCCCTCAGTAATGTTAAGCTTTCTTGCGATCTGATATACACTTTCAGGTTCACAAGTGTGATCAACGATAACATAGTAACCGTCGTTTTCGTAGTTGATAGGATATGCGAGTCTGCGCTTGCCCCAATCATCTACATTATCAACAGTACCGAAAGAGCCGATAAGAGCCTTTGCGGCCTCGACCTTTGCTGCTACATCCTCCTCTGCACCTTTTACAGAGAAAACAAGCAGTGTTTCGTAAGCGTTTGCCATTGATATTGCACCTCCTTCTGGTCATTCGGCTATGAAAAACGATCATAGCAAGGAATAAATTTTATTCGTCTTCGATGCACGCACCGATAACAGAGTTATTATACACTCTAAATTACAGTTTGTCAAGGGTTAACACAAAATTTGCAACAAAAAACCGCTGAAGACCAGCGGTTTTAAATGTTTTAACTAGATTAGCCAAGCTTTGCGGGGTTGATCTTAACACCAGGACCCATTGTTGTTGCAACAACGCAAGACTTGATGTACTGACCCTTTGCAGCGTCCGGCTTTGCTTTGATGATAGCACCGAGAAGTGCATCAAAGTTCTCCTGAATCTTTTCAGCTCCGAATGAAGCCTTACCGATCGGGCAATGGATGATATTTGTTTTATCAAGTCGGTATTCGATCTTACCTGCTTTAGCTTCCTCAACAGCCTTAGCAACATCCATAGTTACTGTACCTGCCTTGGGGCTAGGCATAAGACCACGGGGACCAAGAACCTTACCCAAACGACCGATTGTACCCATCATATCCGGTGTAGCGATAACTACATCGAAATCCATCCAACCGTCCATAATCTTTGCAACTGTATCAGCATCGCCGATGTAATCAGCACCTGCTGCCTGTGCAGCCTCTACCTTATCACCCTTTGCAAATACAAGAGCTCTTACAGTTTTACCTGTACCGTTGGGCAGAACAACTGCGCCACGAACCTGCTGATCAGCGTGTCTTGAGTCAACACCGAGACGAACGTGAACTTCAACAGTTTCATCAAATTTAGCGGTCTTAGACTTAACCGCAAGTGCAACAGCCTCCTGAGGATCATACAACTTTGCAGCCTCAATCTGTTTTGCACTGTCAACATACTTTTTGCCGTGTTTCATTATAAATTATCCTCCTGTTAGTGGTAAATGCGGAATTTTCCTCCCACCCGGATGCATTAATCGACTACTTCGATGCCCATGCTTCTTGCAGTGCCGGCAATCATCGAAGCAGCTGTTTCGATGTTTGCAGCATTCAAGTCCGGCATTTTCTGCTCTGCGATTTTTCTGACCTGCTCACCGGTTATTTTTGCTACCTTATTCTTGTTCGGAACACCTGAAGCCTTCTCAATGCCGCAAGCCTTTTTTATTAAGACTGCTGCAGGCGGTGTCTTTGTGATAAAGGTAAACGAACGGTCTGCGTAAACTGTGATAACAACGGGAATAATAAGACCTGCGTCGTTCTTAGTACGCTCGTTGAATTCCTTGGTAAAAGCCATGATATTTACACCGTGCTGACCGAGCGCGGGACCTACCGGCGGTGCCGGAGTTGCTTTACCAGCGGGAATTTGAAGTTTGATATAGCCTGTTACTTTCTGAGCCATAAATTGCACCTCCATATTTCGTGGTTAGGCGGAACGGTCAGTTTTCCGTTCCTCCCACTAAAACCCGTTCGCATTACGGGTTTCGGACATTGCGTCCTTATAATATGCGTTTATTACCGCAGATTATTTAGTCTACCTGAGAAATTTGGTTTATCTCCAATTCTACAGGAGTTTCGTGACCGAACATTGAAATAACTACACGAACATAGTTATCCTCCGGTCTTATTTCATCAATTATGCCGACAACATCCACAAGCGGACCGTCAACAATCTTGACATTGTCGCCAACGCTGAATGCGGCAACAACTTCATGCTTTTCAACGCCCAGCTTCTCTACCTCTTTATCAGACAGAGGAACAGGAGCAGTTGAATTAGCGCCTACAAATCCGGTTACACCACGGATATTACGAACGATAAACCAA
>JAXJVX010000093.1:0-2024 GCA_036308305.1 Acutalibacteraceae bacterium
ACAGTATCCTTTCTGTTTGTTTTAATAAGTGCACTATTTAAGTTTACTGATAGTGTAATTATATATCATAAGTAAGGCAAGCATACTTCAAAGAAAAGATACCTTCCTATTGTTTTTGTGTATTTAGATGTTTTGTTATTCTGTAAATTTAAATAATTCACTTTCAATTTCATAAATGTGTTCTATTAATATTATCGTACCGTCAGTCAAATAAATCTCTTTATTGAAATCATCAATCTTTTTAACTGTTCCTGTAGTTTTCAGGTAAGCACCACCGTCTTTTTTTATATCAGGCTCAAAATGAGTGAAAGTAACGGTAGGCATCTCTGAAAGATAATCAGAAATCATTTGTATTTTCTCGTTCAGAACTGACTTTGTGCCTTCATCAAGCTCAATTTTTCTGTCAGTAAGTCTTGCCGTTTCAATAATTGCATCATTATGACCTGTAAGAGCTGCAAATGGACTAAACTGTGCTGCACGGTCAATCATTGACCTTCTCGGCCTTCTTTTTGATTGGTGATGCGGAAGGTTAATTATATCTTTATATTTATCGGTGCAATCGTTATTCATACGGCACATCCTTTCTTATGCTTTATGAAATCTATCCTTTCACAAAATCAAAACTTCTTTGCTTAGTTATAGTAATCGCCGACAGACAACCTTTTCAAAGTTTGGATTTCGTTTTGGCAATTCTAATTTGTTTCATTCATAGTATATCACAAAAGTATGACTTTTTCTACCGTTCAATGCAAACAAGCGGAAGTACCAAATTGGTATCTCCGCTTGAGCTTACGCATGGCATTTATCCTATAACCTTTATTTTTTCATTATCCGCATTGCATTGAGAACGGCAATCATTGCTACACCGACATCACCAAACACGGCTTCCCACATACCTGCAATACCGAATGCACCGAGTATAAGGAATACACCCTTAATAGCGAGTGCAATCACGACATTTTGAATGACAATACGCTTGGTAGCCTTTGCAACCTCAATGGCTTCAATCAGCTTGGAAGGTTCGTCGGTCATTAAAACTACATCGGCAGCTTCGATGGCTGCATCCGAACCCACACCGCCCATTGCGATTCCCACGTCGGCACGTGCGAGAACAGGTGCGTCATTGATACCGTCACCAATAAACGCTAATTTGCTTCCCGAACGCTTCTTGCTATCAAGTAGCTCTAACTTTTCAACCTTCTGATCGGGCAAAAGCTGTGCGTAATATTCATCCAAACCAAGCTGCTCTGCTACAGCCTTGCCGATTCTTTCGTCATCGCCGGTGAGCATAACAGTCTTTTGGACGCCTATCCGTTTCAAGTCGGAAATTGCTTTTTTGCTGTCTGCCTTTACTTCGTCAGCAATCAAAATACAGCCGGCATATTGCCCGTCAATAGCAACATATACCTTTGTTCCTACCTTGTCGCAAATAGTATAAGATATATTTTCAGCCTCCATAAGCTTGGTATTACCGGCTAATACTTTTCTTCCATCAGCGACAACACTTATACCGTGTCCGGAGATTTCTTTATAATCTGTAATAGTTGCTTGGTCAACCTCTTTCCCATAAGAAGTAAGAATAGACTTGGCTATTGGATGATTAGAAAAACTTTCTGCACGGGCGGCATATTCCAATATCTGCTCGCTTGTAAAGCCGTTTGCAGAGATAATATCGGTTACATTGAAAACACCCTTGGTGAGTGTGCCGGTTTTATCAAAAACAACTGTGCTGACATTATTCAATGCCTCAAGGTAGTTACTGCCTTTTACAAGGACACCGTGCTTGGAAGCAGCACCGATACCACCAAAGAAAGTAAGCGGAATGGAAATAACCAATGCGCACGGACAAGAGATTACGAGGAACACCATTCCTCTGCGTATCCATTCGATCCAATCACCGTCAAAAGCCAACGGAGGAACAATAGCAAGAATCGCCGCAAGGATAACAACGACCGGCGTATAGTAACGAGCAAATGTAGTGATGAAATTCTCTGTAGGTGCTTTTCTGCTTGACGCATTTTCAA
>JAXJVX010000094.1:0-1889 GCA_036308305.1 Acutalibacteraceae bacterium
AGCAGCTACGATGTTATAGTTATCGGCGGTGGTCCTGCCGGCTGCGCTGCTGCTACCTCTGCTGCAAGAGAAGGAGCTAAAACGCTGCTCATCGAGGCATCGGGTATGCTCGGCGGCATGGCTACAAAAGGTCTTGTCGAAGCATGGACTCCGTACTCAGACGGAATACGGATCATATACGGCGGCTTATCACGCCGTGCCATGGAGGAAACGAGGGCACAGATGCCGCATATAAGCCCCTCTATGGTCGATTGGGTGCGTATCGACTTTGAAGTGTTGAAAACCGTTTATGATAAAATGGTAACCGAAGCCGGTGCAGATGTGATGTTCCACAGCTTTGTGTGTGCAGTCGATATGAAAGACGACCGCAACGTGGATGCTGTTATAGTTGCAAACAAATCTGGACTTACTGCATATAAGGCTAAAGTCTATATAGATTGCTCGGGCGATGCCGATATAGCAGCGTGGGCAGGCAATGAAATGGCAAACGGTGACGGTAAAGACGATGTCCAGCCCTCGACCCATTGCTTTGTTATTACAAATATCAATGAGGATGCATACAACAAGGGTGAAAGTCTCTACGGCGGCAACCCGAAAAGTGCAATACATGACATTGTTGCAGATGCTGAATTCACCATTCCCGATACTCACCTTTGCGTTGGACTTATAGGTCCGGGTACACTTGGCTTTAACGCAGGTCATATTTGGAATGTTGACCCGACAGATCCCGAAAGTGTTACAAAAGGTATATTGCGCGGCAGAGAAATGGCAAGAGAATTCTTTGTTGCACTAAAAAAATACCGCCCTGACATATTCGCAAACGCATATCTGGTTGAAACTGCGCCGACAGTGGGCTCAAGAGAATCGCGCAGAATTATCGGTGACTATATTTTCACCACAGAGGATTATTTTGCAAGGCGCTCCTTCCCGGATGAGATAGGCAGAAACAACTATTTTATAGACATACATAAATCTGCTGAAGAATTAACGACAATGAAGGGACATTCAGACGATCGTTTTGAACGCTATAAATCAGGCGAATCACACGGAATCCCATATCGCTGTCTTTGCCCTCGTGACCTTGATAATGTGTTGGTTGCAGGCAGAACCATCTCGACTGACAGAATCACACAAGGCTCAACAAGAGTTATGCCGTGCTGTCTTGTAGAGGGCGAAGCTGCAGGTATGGCGGCAGCCTTCTGTTTGGGAGACGATGAGATCAATATCCACAAGGTTGATACTCAAAAGCTTCGTCGCCGTCTTACAGAAGAAGGTGCATATCTGCCCCGACTTGATACAGATACATTTTAAACAGAGAAAGGATATATAACAATGGCGTCTTTTGGACATTTTCAAAACTGTAATGAGTACAAGATCACAGAAAAGGAGCTTGCTCGTCCGCTTCTTAACTACATATGGAATGCAAGAGTGCTTTCCGGTGTGAACCACCTAGGCGGCGGTATGGGCGCATACGGCACCCGTGCGCTTGCTTATATCGACCCCACAGGCAAGGGCAGATGCTCCGTTATCCGTGACGGCAACAGATATTTTTACATCAAGGACAAGAAAACCGGTGTTGTTTTCAATCCGGGATGGTATCCTACCAAAACAGAGGTTGAGGATTTTTACTGTGTTCACGGTCTCGGCTATTCAAAAATAGGCAGCACATATAATGGCATCAAGGCTGATGCAAGAGTATTTGTAAACGACAGCGACCCGTGCGAAATATGGACCGTAACTCTTACCAACACATCTGATGAAACAAAAGATATCGCTGCTTATTCATTTGTGGATTTTCAGCTTGAGGGCTACCAGCGTTACAGCGATTATAATTCATATGTTCACTCGGAATATGATGAAAAATCGCATACTATCGTCTGCTTCAATAA
>JAXJVX010000095.1:0-2649 GCA_036308305.1 Acutalibacteraceae bacterium
ACTCTATGTATATACATAGAAAATCCAATTAAACGACAGTTGCAAACAAACGTATAAACTCAAACGTGAATCCCACAACCACCGTGCTGATAAAGGTGATTGCATCTTAATTGTGGGTTATGGTTTTGTCCTGATGGAGCGGTATCCCGGACGGATTAAAACAATGCAAGAATACTCATCAGCACAAACTGTCGGATTAAAATTAAAAAAGGAGAAATGAAAATGAAAAAATCAATTTTCAAAAAGCTCGTATCAGTAGTATCTGTTCTTGCTATGGTTATTTCATGTACAGCTACTGTATTTGCTGATTATGAGTGTGCAAGCCAAAGTTCAACTTGTGATGATAAAACTAATTGGACAGAGGGCGGTCACAACACAGGCTACTCACAGAAAGTAGAGGGTGGAGTTTTTAAGAGTGTTCGTACTGCTTTCCGTACATACTATCCGGGAAGATATGGTCTTGCAGAGGGAGATAACCCATATGATACAAAGATTTTCAAAGAGACGTGGGTGATGCCGGATGGAAATGGTGGATGGAAAGCCAACGAATCTCAGATAGGAAATGTTACGAGTGTATATAAATTTGCAAATGGCAAATCTTTTGCAAAGGGTAAGGTTCAGGCAAAATTCGATTTCAAATTCAATGGTACTGTTGGACAGGGAATCGGAGTTGGTTTGCAGGGGGCTACGAACGCACCTTCTAACTATGTGGGTGTGCGTATCCATAATACTGATGCAAGAGCGTGGTATCCGACGGACTTGACAAGCAATCCGATTTACTACAATAAAGATCAAGAAGCTCTCACTCCTAATAAGTGGTACACATGTTTGATGCAGTACGATATAGATCTGCAGGTTCTTAAAGTTACAATTACAGATGACGATGGAATGAATTTCACGTTTACAGATGATATATCGGAGAATGAAAGTGATGGCGATTCCAAGTGGGGAAGCAGAACCCCGGGTGCTATTCAAGGTCTTTCGTTTAGCTCATACCGTGATATCGATATATTTGGAACAATCGGTGAAACTGGTAGTTCTGAGCCAGGTTCGTCAGAATGGTGTATTGACAATATAGAGCTTGATGCAGGTGTTGGTTATAAGGCCGAAAATGTATATTCAAGCGGTGACGGACTGAAAACAGAAGCTGTAGAGGATGGATTCAATTTTGATGGCATAAAGCTTTCGCGTCTTACGAGAATAGCAGATCCTGCAAATACAAGCTTTGTAACCGCTGCATATGCCGGCGATGGAAGAATGACAGAAGCAGTTGCAACACCTCTTTCACAGATTGGTACAACACCGATCAATGCTGATATAACTGGTGCTTCAATCAAGTCATTTGTTCTTGGCATGGATACTGCAACACCGTATATGGCGCCGTACACATATACAACATCGGATAAAACAGTTCGTAAGGTTGATTTTGAGGATAATTTCAGATTAAATACATTTGATTCAGGAAGCCTTAATGCAAATAATATTGCAAATCTTGCTGAAAATCTTCTTCATGGTCATGCAAAATCTGCCGGTTACTCTATGTCGGTGGTTAATGATAATGGCAACAATGTATTAAAATCTGAACGTTCATATTTCCGGAGTTCAAATGGATATTGGAGATATGATGGCGAAACTAACGCATTTGTAAAGTTGGGAGTTGAACCTAAGCACGGTTTCTATTTTGTGCGTATGGGAAAAGATGCAACACAATTAGAAGGTTGGTTTAGAGTTAAATTTAATGGTTCAGATTTTTCGTCCGCATTGCAGGGATTGGAAGTAAACTTGGGTAATGACTCAAGTGCTGTAGGTGAATACTTCCTTAGATTCTTTAGAAAAGCGGATGGTAGTGGAGAAATTCGTTCAGGATTTGGTACTACTGTTTTGAATTTAACAGCAGGGCAGTTGAATGAAAATGAGTGGTATAATGTGCATTTTACATTTAACGGAACTACATTGAATGCTGACTTAACAGGTAGGTTTGGAACAGGAACAACTATAACAACTAAAAACGGTAGTGCAAAGGATTCTACCATGAAAGGCAAAACGTTTGATTATGTCGCAATTGGCTCTCACCGTGACTGGGACTATGCGGTAAGTTATGCAGGATATCCTAATGCAACTCCGACAGCATCAACAAGAAACACATCGGTTTATTACATTGACGATATCAGACTTGAATACTAATCTCTTTATATAACAAAACAAGCGTGGAATTAAGTTTCCACGCTTGTTTTTGTTTTACAGCTTCTTATAATCTTCGATTATTTTTTCGTTCGGGTTGAATTTGTGAATTATTATCAGTGCATATTTGCGAAGCCGTAGGCTTATGCACCATATTCTGCAATAGAGCTTGTGCCATAGGTTTGTGACAGGAATATATTTCTCGTCACGGTAAAAGCCTTTAACAACTGCTATTATCTGCTCGTCCTTTATGCGTGTTTCACGCACCCATTGATTGTCACCACACATTATGTAGCCGTCTTCATTCTTGCCGATGCATCGGTGCATTACATGTGTTCCGTCGAGGCGTTTATAAACGGGCAGGTCGTATTTTTTTAAAGTATTTTTTTCATATTTTACAAGATAAACGCTGTCACGGCGATGGCGGACAGAGAGAGTCAGCCCGTTATGAGCGGCGACGCGGACGCG
>JAXJVX010000096.1:0-5004 GCA_036308305.1 Acutalibacteraceae bacterium
AATAAAGAAAAGAAATTTTCAAAAAAATACATAGTTTTATTGATTATGCTTTTGATTGTTTGCCTTACTGCAACCGGTGTGAAATTCGGTCAAGGCGCGTATGCTAAATATGCAAGCAAACAAAAAGTCGGTTCATTCTCGTTGCAGGTGGATAAATCTGAATCCGAAACTCCAACCACAATTACAACTACTCAAGCTGAAACTACAACCACTCAAGCGTCTACAACACAAGAATGATTAAAAGCAGGTATGAAAAATACCTGCTTTATTTTTATATGTCACAAACAAGGTCATCCGACTGTTCGTTCGTAATCCTTTTTAAGTTTTATTAAAATCTTTTTTTCAAGACGGGATATATAACTTTGGGAGATACCCAACACCTGTGCGACTTGCTTTTGAGTATGTTCTTCGTATCCGCAAAAACCGAAACGCATCTGCATAATCTGCCGTTCTCTTGTCGGTAATTGCTCGACAAGATTTTTCACAATATTGCGTTCATCTTCCTGTTCGATCCCACGGTTTACAATATCGGGATCGCTGCCCAAAACATCGGATAATAACAGTTCATTGCCGTCCCAATCGACATTCAAAGGCTCGTCAATGCTTATATCATTTTTGTATTGCACGGTTTTACGCATAAACATCAAAATTTCGTTTTCAATGCATCGGGATGCGTAGGTTGCAAGTTTGATGTTTTTATCCGCCTTAAAGGTGTTGACTGCCTTAATAAGACCGATCGTGCCGATTGAGATTAAATCTTCAATTCCCGCCCCGGGCGCATCAAACTTGCGGGCGATGTACACCACCAATCGCAGATTATGGGTAATCAGCAAATCGCGGGCATCATTGTCACCGTTTGAATATCTCTTTAGTGCGGCTTGTTCGTCCTCCTCGGATAAAGGGCCGGGCAGATTTACAGGGCCGTTGATGTAATACGCGGGCTCTGAAATCCTGATTTTTGCCCATATTTTTTTGATGATGTTAAGAATATTCACTATAACCACTCCTTAAAATTTTGCGGTAATATCAGTCGGGAGAATTGCGCTGTATCCGTTGTCAAACGGCTTTTGTGCTTTTGCTACGGTTATGTTTGTGTATGTAATGATTTTCCCTCCCGCTTCAATTTCGCATTTTTCGGGACGAAAGGCGGGAAGTATACCGTTTGATGCACCGAGCGATTGAAAGGGAATACACCTGTATCCGCGCAGATTTTCAATGTTATCGGGTAAAAGGTCAGGGGAGAGAACTATCACAGGGTCACCGTTGTAGATGTCTTTGAGCGAACTGCCTGTGTCGAGCAGTCCTTTGCAGTTTATAATGTTGTTATCATAGGTTACTTTAATTTGATATGTGTCGTTTGCGACTTTAATTCGGGATGAAAGTCGTTCAATCAGTTTCAAGAGCAGATAAGATGCAGTCACGCATATAATGAGAGTCAGCGGACTTATGTCGATGTAAATGCTGTTCATTGTTGCAGTAGCACCCGCAGGCTTTAGCGTGAGTATTAAAGATAATGTTACACCTGCGCACGCGAAACTTATCAACACAAATGAGCATAATGCACGAACGAACACCCGTTTTTGCCTCATACCGTGGGTGCAGGCAGTCATTAGTACGCAAAGTGTAATTTTATAGACAATGTCAAGTGCGCTTGCAAGGGCTTGTGAATTTGGCGTTGGTAGAAAGATTGAAAACGCGCCGAATGCCCCCAATAACGCACCGAGTAAAATCCGTCTGCGCTTGGGGTGAAGTTTTACCGCTTTTGATGATAGAAGCAAAAGTAAATAGTTTATGATTAGGTTGATTGAGAACAGCAAATCTATGTAAACGGTCATATGAGCCTCCGAGGATGTGGCTTGTACTAATATTATAGCGGTCGGCAGCGCAAAAATATGTCAGATTTTAGGCAAAAATTCTTTTTAAAAAATATTTTAAAAAAATTTTAAAAAACACTTGACAAAATTAAATATATGTGGTATATTATATAGGCGTTGAAACGCTGGTGTAGCTCAGTTGGTAGAGCAGCTGATTTGTAATCAGCAGGTCGGGGGTTCGAGTCCGTCCACCAGCTCCAGTAATTCCGCTCAATAGAGCGGAATTATTACAATTTTATATTATGTGGGAGTGTTCCCGAGTGGCCAAAGGGGGCAGACTGTAAATCTGTTGTCTCTGACTTCGGTGGTTCGAATCCACCCGCTCCCACCAAAAATCCTCGTTCGTAAGAACGGGGATTTTTACTTTTTCACTCTTACCTCTTCACTCTTCACTTTTCTCCGAAACACTCGGATTTTTGGTAACTAAAAAGTAGTAGCGGATTGCTTTTTGCGTATATTTATCAAAATGTTGCGTCAGGTCTATTTTTTCGTTAAAATAGTTCTTGTGCATTTTTGGCCTTGTGATATAATGATATTGGAGGCGGCGATGATAATGAAAATCTTAAATTTTGGATCTTGCAATATTGACTATGTTTATTCGCTTGATCATATTGTTAAAGAAGGAGAAACAGAGTCGACTGATTGCCTGGAAACTTTCCCTGGTGGAAAGGGGCTTAATCAATCAATAGCCGTTGCCAAAGCAGGTTCCGTAGTATATCATGCGGGTTTTGTAGGTTTTGATGGAACTTTTTTAAAGGACATATTGTCAGATAGCGGTGTCAACGTTAATTTTTTGCAAAAGATTAATGCAAAAAACGGACATGCGATTATTCAAGTTAGTGCCAAGGGAGAGAATTCAATTTTTCTTTATCCTGGATCAAATAAATTGCTAACCAAAGAGTATATTGATAATGTGTTAGAGTGTTTCAATGATGGCGATATAATATTGCTTCAAAATGAGATTAACGAGGTGGATTATATTGTAGAAAAAGCCTTTGAAAAATCCATGACAATCATTTTAAATCCATCTCCATATAATCAATATATTGACCGAATAGATTTTAATAAGCTATCTTACCTTATTTTAAATGAGGTTGAAGCAAAAGCTATCACGGGTTTTGAAGAAATTGAGAAAAGTATAGTTTTTTTAAAAGAGCATTATCCAGCTCTTAAAGTTATGCTTACATTAGGTGTGAACGGAAGTGTTTTCATTGATAAGGATGTGCATATATATCAAACAGCCTATGAAGTAGAACCTATTGACACAACAGCGGCAGGAGATACTTTTACGGGTTATTTTGTCTCAGGTATCGCAAAAGGTATTCATTATACAGACGTTTTAAGAAATGCTTCTATTGCTGCTGCGATAGCCGTTTCAAAAAAAGGTGCAGCACCATCAATCCCCAATGCTGATGAAGTGATTCGGGCATCAAAGATTTTGAAATCCAATAGGATGAGCAACAAATCACGTTGTTTGCAAAGAGAAATAGAAAAATATGTTAAAAATAATATTAAAACGGCGAATTTGGACGAATTGGCAGTTCAATTGGGCTATTCGACAGTTTATACCGGAACGCTTGTGAAAAAGTTGACCGGTGAGTCGTTTACTAAATATTTGCAAAAAAAGAGATGCGATATTGCGACAAACAAATTATTTCACTCGGACTTATCAATTGGGGAAATCATTCGTGATGTGGGTTATGAAAATGAGACCTATTTCCGCAAAATATTCAAAGAAATACACGGCGAAAATCCGTTAGAATTTAGAAAGAGAAAACATAACTGATACGGCACGATAAGCACACCTTCGGTGAGTGAAGCGATGCCACGCATCGTTAAGTGCCTGCGGGCGTGAGTGGCACACTTAACTTCACTTTGTGCGAAGAACAATACTTCACGAAGGCGTTAGCTATAACTTCACTGCGGTAACGCCGTAACTTCACTTAAAACTATAGTATAATGGCTACAAGGGAAGTGGTGCAAATGTCTGAAAGTAAATTGCGTGATACGTGTACAGAAAAAATAAAAATTCCTTTTAAATTAGGATGAATTGTCAAGAGTAATGCTGATTTCATCGGTAAATACAGCCAAATTAAAGTAAGTGTAAATAAGGCAGATATTGATAAGTGGTTATGAAAAGGGGATTTTTATGGAAAATAAAAAGCCAATTCAGATTATTTTTGATACAGACATCGGAGTAGACTGCGATGACGCGGGGGCCCTTGCATTGATTCATCGGCTTTGCGATAAGGGCGAAGCCAAATTATTAGCCGTTACCCATTGCAATAGTTCGCCCTATTATGCAGGCTGTATTGATGCAATTAATCGTTTTTACGGTCGTGAGGTCCCGATAGGAATAAATTATGCTAATGAGGTCTCCGACAATCCACGCGGCGTATATGCGGCGGAACTTTGCGAAAGATGTCAGAACAGTTATCCAGCCAATACCCACAGCACAAAAAATAGGCCTGAGGACACCTTGACATTGATGAGAAAAACTTTAGCTGCTGCAGAGGACAACAGCGTTACATTGATTGTTACCGGTAATTTAAACTCTATGGAAAGACTGATGTTAAGTGAACCGGACGATATTTGCAGCCTGAGTGGTAAGGAATTAATAGCGAAAAAACTTGTACGAACTGTGGTTATGGGCGGAAGATTTTTTGAAAGTTGGCCCATGATTCTTTATGAATCTGGCAACCCAAATCATCATATTATGACCTGGGAATATAATATAAAAGGCAGTGGATACGAAACCGCAAAAAACGTTTTTGAAAATTGGCACGGTGAATTGACTTTATCCAGTTACGAAATCGGAACCTACATCGTTTCGATGGTAGGGTATGCAAAAAGAGCCAAAGAGGGCGACCCTGTTGCGCTGGCTTATCAACTGCACAACAACGATAAGGGGCGTTGCAGTTGGGATCATACCGCGGTTTTAGAGGCTATCCGTCCCGGCGTATACTGGAATTATCACGAATTTGGGAAAATATCAGTTGATGCAGACATGGTAACAAGCTGGAATCCAAGCCGAAACGATAGGCATACATATCTGTTACCCAAAACGGACTATAATGAAATTTGTCGGGTCGTTGATGATTTGTTAGACGGAAAGTAAGGCGGCATCATA
>JAXJVX010000097.1:0-5785 GCA_036308305.1 Acutalibacteraceae bacterium
ACTTTTACGAGAATGCACTGCCGTATCTTGATGAGTGTGACGGTGTTATGTTCAACATTGCAAAGAAGCGGGCAAACGGCAAATTTGCGAAAATATACAAGGGTTCAGGTGCAGCTGTGTCGGAAATGCTTATGCGTCGTCCTTGTATAAACTGCTGTGTGTTTAAAACAACGGTAGTAAAAGATAATGATATCAAGCTTAAATCAGTTACCATTGCAAATCAGGCTGCATTTCTGGAAAAGTACTTTGAGTGCTGTGAAACTGCGGAATATGTGCCGGATACAAGAATATATATTGACAACATTTCAAAAAGTGCAAAGCCTTCATTGATCGGTGCGGTAGGAAAGAAGAATTCTGCTGCTATTATTAAGGAATCAGTGTTGGATACTGCGTACCCGTTTCTCGGAACAGAGGCATACCGCAAACTTTGCAGAGCGAAGAGCTTTTTTGTACGCGGTGTAAAACACGTTTTAAAACGATAGGAATAAGTTTTTATATTTACTGTGCTGAAACTAAATAAATGAGGATTGAATAACAGCAATGGATTATAATTATAATTACAGAGTTTCAATTATAGTGCCGGTTTACAATGTTGAAGATTATCTTGCTGACTGTCTTGATTCGCTGCTGAATCAGACTATGCCCAAAGAGGATATGGAGATAATCGTTGTAAATGACGGCTCTACCGATTCAAGTTATGAAATTTGTAAGGAATATGCTAAAAAGCACGATTGCATAAAGCTTTATACTAAAGAAAACGAGGGCCTTTCAGCTACCCGTAATTATGCTATGAAGCGTGCAACCGGTAAGTATATGATGTATATCGACAGCGACGATATGTTTACTGAGGAAACAGTTAAAAGTGTTGTTGATTTCTTTGATACTGTTTATGATAAGGTCGATCTTGTAACATATTTTGAGCAGCCTTATACAACTGAGGGCAAGCTTCCGCCACATTTCAGATATAGATATTATCTTCGCAAGACCGGTGTTTATGACCTTGAAAAGAAACCGTTTATCGTGCAGACCCGTGTTAATGTCTGCGTTAAAAATCTTTATGATCAAAACGAGCTTTTTGATACGACTCCCGGTTTCAAGCAGGAGGATCAGGAATATAACAACCGTATTGTAAAAGATAAATTGATGATCGGTTACTGTTCAAAGGGCTGCTATCTGTATAATAAATCAAACGAGGGCAGTATTGTTGCAACTACGTTCCATGCATACTATCTGTTTGAAAAGAGTATGGAATATTTTGAGCGTCTTTTCGGTCAGTATGAGGACAAGGTTCCGAGATACTTTCAATTTATGTTCGTTAATGACCTTCGATGGAAACTGAACGCAAAAGTTCTTTATCCGTTCCATTATGAAGGTGCGAAGTTTGATGAAGCGGTAAACAGAATCAAGGCACTGCTTGCAAGGGTTGATGTCGGCATAATCGCAGGGGATCCTGTAATGAGCAACTTCCACAAGCAGTATTGGTTAAGTATGAAGCCAAATTCAAATGTCACCGTTTATACTGACGGAAAGTCTACCGGCGTTTTGCATGACGGCAGATTTATCTATTCGTGTGTCAATATTGAAATAAAGCTCGTGCGTATTCAGGTAATGGATGATAACAAGCTGCTTGTGCGTGCGTATGTCCGTTCGCCTATACTAAACCATCTGCCTGAACTACCAGAGGTGCTCGTTTGCGAAAACGGCGATATGAACAATCTTGTTAAACCTAAGACCTACCTTTCAAAATACGGTTATGAAAATACCAATGTCCGCACAAATGATTTTATAGCAGCGGAATATGTCTGCGATCCGGACAAGGTGTTCTCATTCCAGCATTTTGTATTGCTTGATGGATACTATATTCCTGCAAGATATACATTTAACGATACTGCTGTGTTCAGTTACTCGAAGGGTGTTTTTAAGTATGTCCGTGCAAATACGAAGATAACCTTTAAAAAAGGTAAATTCCTGCTTTGCAAGCTTACTGATGAACAAGTAGATGCTTTTGAGATCGAGCAGACTAAAAATATCTTGACTCTTGAGCCGGAGGCAAGAGAGCTGCGACTTAAAGCTATTGAATACAGAAAAAATCACCGTGTGTGGCTTTATAGCGATTTATATACCGTTAAAAAGGATAACGGATATTATCAGTTTATAAATGACTTCAAATATAAAGACGGTGTTGAGCGTTACTATGTCTATACCCGCGAGAAAGAGGAGATAATAGATCTGTTCACTGAAGAACAACAGAAGTATCTTGTCGAGTTCGGTAGCGAGCAGCACAAATTACTCTATCTTTCAAGCGAGCTTATATTGAGCGGCTTCTACGGCAGAACCCCTATTTCTCCGTGGCCGAGAGAAGCGCAAGAGCATAATTATTATGATATTGAGCATTATAAGGTGATCTATTTGCAGCACGGAGTTTTGCACGCATCACTTTATGTGCAGAACTCGGTTGAGAATGCAAGAAGCGATAAGATCGTAATTTCATCTCCTTTTGAAAAGCGTAATTATACCAATAACTATAATTACGATCCCGACAATCTTGTTGAAACAGGTATGGCAAGATATGACCATATCGACCGTACAAAGAAGGCGAAGAACAAGATACTATTTGCACCGTCATGGCGTAATTATCTTGCTGCAAATGTTACGGCTTCAAGATGGAGCGTTATGCGTAACAAGATACTTGCATCAGATTATTATAAGAATATTCAGGCGTTTATTGAGTCGGAAAAGCTTCATGAGCTGCTTGTAAAGTATGATATGTATCTTGAACTGAAGCTGCATCCAATCATTTCATCTGCAACAGATGTATTTGATATCAAGTCAGACCGCATCTCGTACGCTGCAAGCGATGTTGATATTGCTGACTATGCAGTATTTATGACCGACTTTTCTTCGTTTGTATTCGATTATGCCTGCCTTGTTCGCCCGATAATGTATTTTGTACCGGATTATCCGCAATTCAAGTCGGGTATGGGTCATTACCGTGATCTCGATCTGCCGTTTGAAGAGGCATTCGGACCTCTTTCACTTAATGCAGAGGATACGGTAAGCAATCTTCAGAAAATACTCGAAAACAACTGTGAGCCGGAGCCTGTTTACAAAGAACGTATGGCTAACTTCTACTATCCGCTTGATAACTGTGCTGACAGATTGTATGAGTATATTACAACTTCAGGATTTTTAAAATAAATGAGGTAAAACTTTTGAATTTTACAGCTCCGTGTCTGTTCGGCGTAGAAGGACTGCTGGCAGACGAACTTAAAAGGATGGGGGCAGAAAATGTGGTTGCCGAAAACGGAAGGGTTTCGTTTTCGGGTGACGACAGTATTCTTGCCCGCGCCAATATAAATTCACGATTTGCAGAGCGCATACTCATTGAGGTTGGCAGTTTTACTGCTTACAGCTTTACAGAGCTTTTTGACAATGTAAGCCGTCTGCCCTTTGAAAGGTATATAGATAAATACGATGCTTTTCCCGTTAAGGGCTGGTCGCTGAACTCAAAGCTTCATTCAATTCCCGATTGCCAAAGTATTATAAAGAAGTCTATCGTATCACGCTTGCAGAAAAAGTATGGTATCACATGGTTTGAAGAAACCGGCAGCAAGGTACAGATACAGTTTTCTATTATGAAGGATAAGGTATCGATACTTATTGATACCTCCGGCGAGGGGTTGCATAAGCGCGGCTACCGCAGAGATGCTAACGAAGCGCCTATAAAGGAAACGCTTGCTGCTGCAATGGCAAGCGTTGCTAGAATATATCCCGATACAACGCTGTATGATCCGTTTTGTGGTTCGGGCACCATTCTTATTGAGGCGGCTATGATAGCAAATAACATAGCTCCGGGTCTGAAACGTTATTTTTCGGCTGAAAGGTTTTCTTTTGTTGATAAAAATGCCTTTGCCCGAGAAAGAGAAAGAGCACTTGAGAGCATAAAAAGAACTTCTGATTTTCATGCATTCGGCAGCGATATTGACGATAATTCATTGGAAATATGCAAAAACAATTGCCGACTTGCAGGTGTAGACAGCTGCGTAACACTCACTAACCGCAACGCTGCGGATTTTGAGTGCAGCAGCGAGAGAGGACTTGTTATCACCAATCCGCCGTATGGAGAACGCCTGCTTGATATTGATGAAGCACGCCGCCTTTATAAGATAATCGGCAAACGGTTTATTAAGCAAAGAGGTTGGAAGTATTATATCATTTCACCCGATGAGGACTTTGAAAATCATTTCGGCAGACCTGCCGATAAGCGCAGAAAGCTTTACAACGGTAATATCAAATGCAATTTATATATGTATTTCAGGAGTGATAAAGCGTGACACATTATTTTATCATCAACCCCGCGGCCGGAAAGCACAGAGCATTGGAATTGGAAGATAAAATAAGAGCGGTAATGGTATCTATTGGCGAACCATATGATATTATTTTCACTGAGTATGCACATCACGCTATTGAAATAGTTAAAAGTATTGCAAGCAAAAATAAAGAGTGTCGTTTCTATGCCTGTGGCGGAGACGGCACGCTTTTTGATGTTGTAAACGGCGCATGTGAATATGAAAATGCAGCAGTCGGTGTTATACCGTACGGTTCAGGTAACGATTTTACACGCAGCTTTGAATACCGTGAGCGGTTTCTTGATATAAGAGCTCAGGTAAAGGGAAGTACGGTTCCGCTTGATCTTATCAGATTTGAGGATATGTATAGCTGTAATGTCTGCTCGCTCGGTATGGATGCTGAGGTCGTAAACCATAAATCCCGCCGTAAATTGCTGTCAAGAATAAGCGGACCGCTTGCATATAATATATCGGTGTTTACTGCCTTTGTCTTCAACCTAAAAAACAAACTCAGAGTATGTGCAGACGGCGAGGAGTTTTTTAGCGGTGACTGCGCCCTTTGCTCCATTGCCAACGGCAAGTATTACGGAGGTGGATTCAAGGCTGCACCCGATGCTGTTATGAACGACGGTATTATTGATCTTTCGGTAATTGAATCGATATCACATCTGGATGTTTTAAAACTTTTACCAATATATAAAAAGGGCTTACATACGAATCTCCCGATCTGCCACATCAAACAGTGCCGTAAGGTATCAATTGAGTGCGAAAAGGAAATGTCCGTTAATCTCGACGGCGAGTTGTTCCGTAGAAAAAAAGCAGAGTTTGAAATCATACCGGGTAAGTTGAAGTTTATTTTGCCCGCTGTTGCAGTAACCGAAAAAGACGGCAAACGTGCAAAATCGTCTGCAAATATTAAGCGTGCAGCGGCTTTGAATGAACAAAACTGAATTTAAAATTTTAATTTTTTATTAATTTGTCAATAATATACTTGATTTTTTGAAAAAAGTGACTACAATAGTATTTAGCACTCAGGACCAAAGAGTGCCAATTTAACATTTTACACTTTTAGGAGGCATTAGATATGAACATTAAACCACTTGCTGACCGTGTAGTATTAAAATCGGTCGAAGCAGAAGCAACCACAACCAGCGGTATTATACTTACCGGTAACGCAAAGGAAAAGCCGCAGATGTCCGAAGTTGTGGCAGTAGGTCCCGGCAAGCTTGTTGACGGCACAGTAAAAGCTGTTGAAGTTAAGGCGGGCGATAAGGTGCTTGTAAGCAAATACGCAGGCACAGAGGTAAAGATCGACGAGATTGAATACACTATCGTTTCAGAAGATGACATTCTTGCTATTGTTGAATAATTGGAGGTAACGTATTATGGCATCAAAGGATATTATTTTCGGTGAAGACGCCCGCAAGGCGCTTCAG
>JAXJVX010000098.1:0-1869 GCA_036308305.1 Acutalibacteraceae bacterium
ACACCCTCTCCCTCGGCAGTTATGCCGAATTCGGATGCACATTCATCAGCACTTGGGATTATTTTAACCATTGCATTCAGCAGAAGATCAACGCCTTCGCCGGTTGCACCGGCACCGCAGTAAACCGGAGCAATATCGCCTGATGCAACACCGGCTTTAAGTCCGTTCCAAAGTTCTTCCTCTGTGAAGGTCTCTCCGCTGAAATACTTATCCATAAGCTCATCGGAAGTAGTGGCAACTGCTTCACAAAGCATATTGTACATTGATTCAAACTTACCACCGGTTTCGGGACGCTCTATCTGAATAGCCTTACCGTCCTCATACTTCCATGTCTTACCTGTGACAAGATTTATGTAGCACTCTACTTTATGGTTGATACCAAAAGGAATGATGATCGGGCATATCTTATTGCCGTAAGCAGCCTGAAGCTGAGCAACAACATCCGAACAGTTGGCATGTTCTGAATTAGCCTTTGATATAAAGAATACCTTTTTTAGACCCTGCTTAGTGGCAGCCTTATAAGCCTTTTCAGATCCGACATTAAGACCCGATTTGCCCGAAAGCACTATCAAAGCACAATCTGCTGCACGCAGTGCTTCATTTGCACCTGATGCAAAATCAAAAAGACCGGGAGCGTCAATAATATTAAGCTTTGTATCACGCCATTCAAGGCTTGCAACTGCTGAATACAGCGAAACTTTTCTCTTTTTCTCCTCGGGATCAAAATCAGTTACAGTATTGCCGTCGCCAACTTTACCCGGACGGTCGGTAAGGCCTGCCCAATGGAGCATTGACTCGCAAAGCGTTGTTTTTCCGCAAGAGCCGTGTCCAAGCAACGCAATATTTTTGATTTTTCCCGTTTCATAATTTTTCATAGCAAAACACCCTTTCGTTGTGTAATAGAAATGCATTCATAAAAATAATATGAATTAACATTATTACTATTACATATTAACACAACAAAAGGGTAAAATCAAGTACAATTTACATATTAAATTAGAATGTTGTTATATCAATTTGTATATTTTGCACAAATCAACACTAATCTATTATTTTATAAAGCATTGATGCCTCTTCTTTTTTTGTAAATTCCTTAACATCGGTAACCTCAGCTTTAAACGGCTTCGTGCCAAAGGAGATCTCAATTATGTCCCCCACCTTCACATCATAGGACGCACGAGCAGGCTTGCCATTTATGATAACTCTGCCTGCATCACACGCTTCGTTGGCAACGGTTCTGCGTTTAATAATACGCGATACTTTTAAAAACTTATCTAATCTCATAGCTTAAAACTCCGTCTAAAAATATATGCCGGTCAGCACAATGCAGACCGGCACGATTTCATTCGCAAAATTATTTTACAGCTTCTTTAAGAGCGCTGCCTGCTTTGAATGAGGGAACCTTTGTTGCGGGAGAAATAACCTTCTCTTTTGTGCGAGGATTGATGCAGGTTCTCTCAGCACGCTGCTTAACATCAAATGTACCGAAACCGATAAGAGCTACTTTATCGCCTGACTTGAGAGCCTCTACTACTGACTCGAGAACTGCAGCAACTGCCTTGTCTGCATCCTTCTTTGAAATACCTGCTTTTTCTGCTACGCTAGCAACCAATTCTGTTTTGTTCATCTCTTAAAATCTCCTTAAAATTTATTTTGTTAAATTTATTTATCGGTATAAACCGTTAAATATCAATGCTTTATTTCGTCCCATATCGCATCAAGCTCCTCGAGCGTTGACGATTTCATATCAATTCCTCGCTCGCGGCAAACATTTTCAACCTTTTCAAAGCGCTTTACAAACTTATCTGTCGCACTCTGCAACGCCTGTTCTGCATCTACCTTAACAAAGCGTGATACATTTACGACTGC
>JAXJVX010000099.1:0-4440 GCA_036308305.1 Acutalibacteraceae bacterium
AATACTTAAAAAAACTGAGTGCCTTAGTTCTTGCGGAAGAGCGAGAGAACGGCAAAAATCAAAAATAATCTCTGAACTAAGGCAAAAGTATCCGCTGAAAGATTTGCTTAAGCTATCTGGTCTTGCTCGCAGCACATACTATTACTATTTAAAACAACCGAATAAAGATAAATACGAATGCGAAAAGCAAGAAATACAAGAAATCTACAATACAAATAAAGGTAGATACGGATACCGTAGAATCACAATAGCTATGCGTAACAAAGGTTATGTAATTAACCATAAAACCGTACAAAAGCTGATGAATAACCTAGGTTTGAAAGGCAAACAACGTAAAAACGATAAATACCATTCCTACAAAGGAACGGTTGGTAAAGTTGCAGATAATATACTTAACAGAGATTTTTCAGCAATTAAACCATTCGAAAAGATAACAACCGATGTTACACAATTTAATGTTTGTGATGAAAAAGTGTATCTTTCACCTGTATTAGATTTATTCAATAATGAGATAGTATCTTATTCCATTTCAACAAGTCCTAATTTAGAACAAGTTAGAGAAATGCTTAATGATTTGTTTGAGAAACTACCTGATGATGCAACACCAATTTTTCATTCTGACCAAGGTTGGCAATACCAACATGCCGAATACCAACGATTATTAGCAGAACATAACATTACTCAAAGTATGTCGCGAAAAGGTAATTGTATGGATAATGGCGCTATGGAAAACTTCTTTGGTAGGCTTAAAGTTGAAATGTTCTATGGTGAAAAATTCGAAAGCGTTAACGCTTTCATTGATGAATTAAAGAAATACATTCATTACTACAACAACGAAAGAATTTCCTTAAAACTAAAAGGAATGAGCCCGGTGCAATACCGAACTCATTCGCTAACAATTTAATATTTAATTTTGTCTAAACTTTGGGGTTCACTTCATTAAAACTTTCAGCGGTTGCTTTTTATCGTTTCTTATATATAACCAACTCCGGATTTTCGCCGTTTTCTTCGTAGGTGCAGACGAGGAGGAAGTCCATATTGGCAGCGATGCCAAAGCATCGCTCTCCGCCGAATTCACATTCGAGCTGACTGCCGAGGTAGGTGGCGTTATCGTCAAGGAATTTTACCGTTTGACCGTTCGGCAGTCTGTATTCCAGGTTGATAAAGCTTCCGGACAGCACGTTCAGATTTTCAACCTTTGGCAATCCCTCAATATGAAGCAGAGTATTAAATTCGTGGATGATCTGCTGTTTGAATTCTTCAAACTTTTCTTTGCCGCCGATAGCTGCATACTGCTTCCAAAAGTCCATCGTAAAATCACCGTCGGCATAGCACCACTTACAATATTCCTCGTTAAAAAAGCCATCAACTTCCTTACTGATGTTAGAATCCTCAAGCGGCATACCGCAGCATTGACAAATTAGTTTTTGCGGAGAGCCAAGAAGCGTGTTTATAGATACATCAAATAGTTTTGATAATAGTTTTAAGGTTTCGGTATTCGGCGTAGTTTCACCGTTCTCCCAACGAGAAACCGCCTGACGGGTGACAAATACCTTTTCAGCAAGCTCGTCCTGCGACATACCTTTTTTCGTTCTGAGTTTAAGAACAATATCCTTTGTTTCCATAAGTTCACCGCCTTTGTTAACTGTGCTTCTATTATATCACTCATCAGCCCGCTTCACAAGCAACACGCTGTTGCTATTAGTTTGATAAATAAACTATTTATATGTTATATTTTTTGTTTCATCAAACCGTGCTTGTTGCAATAAATATACAGAAAACCACTGCCTCGAAAGTTCAGCCGTGTTTCGGCATTACCTTCGGGATAGAATTTTACAAATTGCACTCTGTCGGATGTTAAATAGGCAACGAACGAAATAAAATGTTCTTTTGTCATATCGTGATTAACAGTAATAAAATGCTCATCTTCTACTCTTTCAATGATTATTTGATGATTTTTGTCCGTTTCTTCTGCATAAAGAGGCGGCAAGGTAATACCGCAACAGCTTATAACTGCATCTCCCACAGTTCTAATAATATTATTACAAACAGGGCAAACATAAAATTTTGAGCGCAATATATTAGACGATATATTTTTATTGATAACTGTATCGCCTGTCATAAGTTCCATCACCGAAACAGAAAGCGCATTGGCAAGAGGTTCAATTAAGCTTATATCGGGTAATACCTTTGCAGTTTCCCACTTAGATACCGCTTTACTACTCACGCCCAGCATGCCTGCAAGTTCTGTTTGGGTAAGCCCCTTTTTCTCTCGTAAAGTTTTTATTGTTATACCGGTCACATATGTATCCATTTAGGTCACACTCCTTTACAAAATCATTATAATACACAGACAAAAATACCGCAACCTACTCTGCGTTGAAAACACCCCGTCGATTTCTCGACAGGGTGTTTTCAATTTGCTAATAGGTACGGCGGCAAGGTTTTTGTTCCTTACCGCCGTGTTAGCGTTATGCCGACTGCCCTGCCTTTAGCCGTTCTTTCTCAGCGGTTTTGAAGCCTGCTGTTTCTATATAGCCATCTATACGGGCAGCAAAAAGTCAGTCATAGATTCAAGCATAATTCTCTCGATATTCTAATCTCTTGTCATGATATTGAGTTTCTATTACTCTATTCTCATTTCTTCATAGATCTTATCAGCGAGCTTGCCGATCTGCCGGCTTTCTTCCGGTGTGCAGGTAGTCAGTGTTTTCTTTTTCGGCAATCCCCACACATCAAAGTATCTCGGACCGATCCATTCATGATATCCGCATGGGGCAAAAACACCCTGAACAATAGAAAGGCACGCTTTTGCAGGCTTCATAAAAATCAGCTTCATAGGATATTTGATGACAGCAAATATCAGTTTTGGGTAATGAGCTGTAATGTTTGTAAAGCTTATACCCGGATGTGTAACAGCAAGACTTACTTTCTCCTCATTTTTGAACAACTCAAACAGCGAAAACATCAGGTATCGTTTGGCATTTCCATAAACCTTTGACGCTTGCTTTCTGGTAGAGAAATCAATGTCCTCGGGATCGTATCTTGAATAATTATGCGCAATACTTCCTACTACAACTACTCTGCCCCTGTTCTCACACAATACGGGAAGAAGCTCTTTTACGATGTAATAGGGAGATGCAAAATTTATCTGAAATACATTATCAAGCCCTTTATCACATTTGTGTCTCGGAATGCTGTATGCGCCTGCATTGTGAATAAAAACATCCACCGTTTCTTTCTTCAGCATTTCTACCGCTTTTTTTACCGAAGAAATATCTTCAAGATCAACAATGATACATTTCGCATCAATCCCGTTGAACTTCTGCATCAATTCCTGACGGAACATCTCACTTCGTGCTGCGTTTCTATCTAATAACAACAGCGAAGCGCCAAGACCTGCAAGATAACGGCACAGCTCTTTTCCGAGCCCTCCGGTAGTTCCTGTAACCGCCACCTTCTTACCCTCGAGAGAGTATGTATTATTTTCGATCCATTTTCTTATATTCATTACGCATATCCCAACGGTGTATTATCACGAATACGGTATTCGTGCTTTTCATAATAGCCGATCAAAGTGCCGTTATCATCACGCAGAGCGACCATATATACATCCTTGCTTTCCTTTTCGCTGTAATATGTATGAACACGGTTATTTGAAGCATCGGCTTTAAACCAATCCAGAACCTTAATTATCATCTCATTTGATGCGGAATTATGACAATCAAGCAAATTTCCGCCGATAAGCTTTTTTCCGCCTCGTTTTTTATATCTTTCACAGGCAGCAGGATTCATATAGATGATCTTATGATCAACATTGCAAATAACAACTGCGCACCTATCCTCTTCCAATACACTTTTAAAATATTGTGAAATATCCATAGCGACCTCCTTTATGCCATATAACGATTATAGCATTTTCCAAAAAATAATGCAACGACACATAAAGCTTTATTGTGCAAATCGAGTTTAGCATACCTGATTTTTCTGAATAGAAACCATAAGAAAAATCGCAGTTAAATATCGCACAACGAAACCTCGGCAAGCTTGATGCTTACCGAGGTTTTGTTGGTTTTGGGAAGATTATCTTTACCAATTGACCTTCCATCTGTCAGAATATCCGGTCAATGAGATAGATTTTGCTTTATTATAGTGATATTCTGAAACGGCAATATGTGCATTTAACAGTTTATCAAATTCATCTGTATCAAACGGCAGAGCAACTTCCTTGTTACCGTGAAAGCTTGAAAGATACGCTGCGTTTGACAATGTCAGCTCATAAATACCGTCTGTACCCGGTGCTATAAGCTCATCACCGTAAAGCACCGAATCGGCGAAATTACGAAGTATCCTCTTGTGACCGCTTTCGCACTCATCCTCTCTGAACTCAAAATAGTCGTAATCAATATTTGCAAAGCTTTCCTCTGATGAAAAACATAC
>JAXJVX010000100.1:0-8111 GCA_036308305.1 Acutalibacteraceae bacterium
ATGCTTCGGATCGTGAAGTGCCTGCGGGCGTGAGTGGCAAACTTAACTTCACTTTGCAGGGGCAAAACTTCACTATGGCGAAAGCCATAACTTCACATTTTGCTTTCAAAAAAATACTTCACTAAAACAAATGAAAACACCACAGATTCAAAAAATGAGTCTGTGGTGTTTTTTACAGGCAGAAGAATAATTATTTTTCTCTGCTGTTTTATTGCTAGTTTCGCTTTTGTGGCACAAAAGCAGTTGGGCTTAGCCCAATCTCATTTTAAATTCTCCGTTAAAGACAACAGATATTTGTTGATGGGATTTTTGTTTTGCATTATTCATTCGTAAATCCGTGTCTTGCTCCATTTGGTTACTTTTTATTATATCTATACTTTCAGAAGGAGTGATATACTTTTAATATGATATCCTGATATTCGCTCTTAGTATGAAGAAACGGGCACAATACTTTTCTTTTAGATGAAAAGTTGCAAAGTCAAAATGTTTGTGTTAAAATATATAAGATATTTTAAGAAAAGTCTGGTAAGATGAAGTGGAGCAGAAAACATTAATTCAGGATTTTACAAAAGGAAATATAACTAAGCAGCTTTATCTTTTTGCACTGCCGTTGTTTTTGTCGAGCCTGTTGCAGGTCGTCTACAATATGGTGGATATGATAATTGTTGGGCATGAGCTTGGCAAGGTTGGTCTTTCGGCTGTTTCGGTCGGCGGTGATGTTTCAAATTTTCTTACATTTATTGCAATGGGATTTTGTAATGCTGCACAAATAATCATCTCGCAGTACATCGGAGCCGGTCAGCGTGAGAAAATAGGAAGATTTATCGGGACCTGTACCACTTCGCTGATGTTGTTGGCAGTCATTGTCGGCGGCGTATGTCTTGTTTTTCGCAAAGAAATACTCTGGTTGATGAACACGCCTGAAGATGCATATCTGGATGCACTCGGATATTCTACCATTTGTATGACGGGTATGGTGTTTATTTACGGGTATAATGTTGTCAGTGCGTTTTTGCGTGGTATGGGTGACTCAAAACATCCGTTTATATTTATCAGCATAGCGGCTGTACTTAACACGGTGTTGGATATTTTGTTTGTAATGGTCTATGACTTTGGCGCAGCAGGTGCAGCACTTGCAACAGTGATAAGTCAGGGGATAAGCTTCGTTCTTTGCAACATATTCCTTTTTGTTAAAAGGAATGAGCTTGGTTTTAAGATCAGGGCTGATTACTTTATCCATATTGACAAAGTGATGTTTATGAACTTGTTTAAGCTCGGTTTGCCGATGGCTATAAAGAGTGCATCAATTCATATTTCAAAGCTTTTTGTGAATTCATTTATCAATTCCTTCGGCGTAGCAGTTTCAGCATTTGCCGGAGTCGCAAATAAGATAAACAGTATCAGCAATCTTGTTTCAAATTCACTCAACACCGCAGGCTCGTCTATGGTGGGGCAGAATGTCGGTGCAAAGCAGTATAGCCGTGTACCTATGATAATGAAAACTATGTTTGCAACTGTGCTTGTGATAGCATCGGTGATGACTGCGGTTGTTTGTCTGTTTCCGATGCAGGTGTTCGGCATATTTACATCTGATGAAGCTGTACTGAAGATAGCAATAGAATACCTGCCCGTTGCGGCATTTGTATTCTTTGGATGTGCCTTCCGCTCTCCTATGAATGCTCTCATCAATGGAAGCGGTAACTATAAGGTAAACTTTGCAATGGCCTTGCTGGACGGTATTATTATGCGTATCGGGCTTTCTGCGTTATTTGGTATTGTGTTCGGATATGGATATCTTGGATTTTGGCTCGGTGATGCCATCGCAGGCTTCACACCGTTTGTTGTGGGTATAGCATTTTACTTTACCGGCGGGTGGAAAAAACAAAGCTTGGAGGCTTAAATGCGGTATTTATTAAAGTATTTTAAAGGTTACATCAAGGAAGTTATCATAGCGCCTTTGTTTAAGTTGACGGAGGCGGGATTTGAGCTGCTTGTGCCGCTGATAGTTGCAGCTATGATAGATGTCGGTATTACTGACAACGATACTCCTTATATCATAAAATGTGCTTTTATACTCGTTTTGTTAGGTGCTGTCGGACTTACTGTTGCGATAACTGCACAGTATTTCGCCGCCAAAGCTGCAGTAGGATTTTCATGCCGCATTCGCCATGAACTAATGGAACATATAGGAACCTTGTCATTTTCTGACCTTGACAATATCGGTACATCAACGCTTATTGCAAGAATAACGGGAGATGTCAACCAAATTCAGCAGGGTGTAAATATGTTTTTACGTCTTCTGTTGCGCTCACCCTTTATCGTGTTTGGCGCTATGATAATGGCATTTATCGTTGATAGCAAAGCAGCGCTTGTGTTTGTTGCTGTAATTCCGATTTTGTTTCTGATCGTGTTTGCAATAATACTTATTACAATGCCGAAATATAAAAAGGTTCGCTTGGCAAATGACAGCGTTATGACCTCTGCAAGAGAAAATCTTTCAGGCGCACGCATTATTCGTGCTTTTAATATGGAGGAGCATGAAACCAAGGTTTTCTGCGAGCGTACCTCTCTTTGGACACGCTTGAATAAAGTAACCGGAACAATATCTGCTCTTTTAAATCCACTCACTCTTGTAATAATCAACCTAGGTATCGCCGCAGTTATTTACAGCGGTGCTATCCGTGTGGATACAGGGGTGTTGAGTCAGGGCGAGGTCGTTGCACTTTATAGCTATATGGCGCAGATATTAGTTGAGGTAATAAAGCTTGCCAATACCGTCATTCTGGTTACAAAATCATTTGCCGCAGGTTCAAGAGTAGCCGAGGTGTTGAATACCGAGAATGTACAAAAGGTAATAGAGTCAAATAAAAGTTCAAATAGTTATATTGAATTTTCAAATGTTTCGCTCGCATATCACGGTTCCGATGAAGCATTAAGCAATATCAGTTTTACTGCGAGCAGAGGAGAAACAGTGGGAATTATCGGTTCTACCGGCTCCGGTAAGACTTCACTTGTTGCATTGCTCGCAAGATTTTACGATGCAACAAAAGGAGATATTTATATTGACGGTAAGGATATAAAAAGCTATGAAATATCTGCTCTTCGCAGAAAGATAGGCTTTGTTATGCAAAAAGCAGAATTGTTTTCAGGCACTATTCGTGAAAATTTGCTTTTTGGTAATGAAAACGCTGAAAAGGAGCAGATAAAGACTGCAATTGAGTATTCGCAATCTGTTGATATAATAGCATCAAAGAGCAATGGACTTGATGAAAAAATAGAGCAGGGCGGTAAAAATCTTTCGGGCGGTCAGCGTCAGCGCCTATCCATTGCCCGTGCGCTGATAAGAGAGCCGGAGATCCTTGTGCTTGATGACTCAACCTCTGCGCTTGATGCAGTAACAGACGCAAATTTGCGTAAGGCGATAAAGGATTTGCCGAGTGCTCCTACTGTGTTTATTGTTTCTCAGCGCACATCATCAATAATGAATTGCGATAAGATAATCGTGCTTGATGACGGTGAAACGGTTGGGATCGGTACTCACAAGGAACTGCTTTTATCCTGTAAGGTCTACCGTGAGATATATGAGTCACAGTTCAGCGAGGAGGAGAATGTATGAAAAAAGCAACTCTTCTAAGACTGATCGGTTACATCAAAAAGAGCACTCCGGCGCTGATACTCACTTTAGTACTCGCTGCCGCAACAGTAATACTCAATCTGTATATTCCAATACTTGCAGGCGAGGCTATTGACTGCATCGTGTCGAAGGGCAATGTGAACTTTGAATTGCTAGTTCCGATTTTGATAAAAATCGGTGTTTATTCTGCTGTCAGTGCGCTGCTTTCGTGGTGTATGAATGTGATAAACAACCGCATTGCATATCACACTGTCCGTGATATGCGTAATGACGCATTCAAAAAACTCAACAGACTCCCTATAAGCTATATTGATTCACATCCTCACGGTGATCTTGTAAGCCGTATAGTCACCGATACCGAAACTGTGTCAGATGGTCTTATTATCGGCTTTACCAATCTTTTCAGCGGCGTTATGACTATAATTGCAACGCTCGCTTTTATGCTTTCTATTAATGTGTATATCACGCTTGTTGTAGTTGTGGTAACACCTATATCTCTGCTTGTTGCAAAGTTTATCGCAAGCAGAACCTATTCGTTGTTTAAGCAGCAATCGGAAACGGTCGGCGAAGAAACAGCATTTATCAATGAATATATAACAGGGCAGAAGACGGTCAAGGCATATTCAAGGGAAGCGGATGTAACTGAACGCTTTGATGAAATAAACGAAAGATTGCGTCGTCATTCCTTGAAAGCAATATTCTATTCCTCAATCACAAATCCCTCAACACGGTTTGTAAACAGTATAGTTTATATGGGCGTTGCGTTGTTTGGCTGTATTTCCATAATCAGCGGATCGGGACTTACTGTCGGAAATCTTTCTGCGTTTTTGAGCTACGCAAATCAGTATACAAAGCCGTTTAATGAAATATCCGGTGTTATCACCGAACTGCAAAATGCTTTTGCCTGTGCTGATCGTGTATTCTCATTGCTTGATGAGCAAGAGCAGACGCCGGATGCAGATAATGCTGTAGATTTAGTTGATGCAAACGGTAATGTATTATTTAAGAATGTTGATTTTTCATATACCTCTGATCGTGAGCTCATCAAAGATCTGTCACTCTGTATAAAGAGCGGCCAGCATATTGCAATAGTCGGTCCCACCGGTTGTGGAAAGACCACGCTTATCAACCTTTTAATGCGTTTTTATGATGTTGACAGCGGCGAGATATCAGTAGACGGTGTTGATATCAGAAACATAAAAAGATGCGCTTTGCGCCGTAATTACGGTATGGTATTGCAGGATACATGGATTATGAGCGGTAGTGTGCGTGATAATATCAGACTTGGTAATCCGGATGCGACCGATGAAGAGGTCATTGATGCTGCGAAGCGTGCACATGCACATAGCTTTATCAAGCGTCTGCCTAACGGCTACGATACTGTTATTTCCGATAACGGCGGACTTTCTCAAGGACAAAAGCAGCTTCTGTGTGTTGCGAGAATAATGCTGACAACACCATCTATGCTTATTCTTGACGAAGCAACATCCTCTATTGATACAAGAACGGAAATGAAGATTCAGGATGCATTTTCTGTATTGATGAAAGAAAAAACTGCGTTTATTGTTGCTCACCGATTGAGTACTATAAAAAATGCGGATATGATAATTGTTATGAATAACGGCAATATCGTTGAAACAGGAAGTCATAGTGACCTTATAAAGCAAGCCGGTTTTTATGCCAAACTGTATAACAGTCAGTTTGATAGAGCTAATTAAAAAAGTCTGTTGCATTAAATAATAATGCAACAGACTTAAAACTTTTTAATTCGCATATTCTTCATACATTCAACGGAACTACCGCAACTACTGCCTAACAGCGAAGCGAGAAGATAAATAATATGCCGCAACAAACAACTCACCGACTTTCCTTATGTTGCGTTACATATAACCAACCGGAGGATTATATTAGATCCTTGATAATATCAAGCACAAATATCATTGAAAGAACGAGCGTAAAAAGACCGCAAATAATAAAATACAGAGTGCGTGACCCTTTGCCTTTGAAATTTGCGCCTGCAAGTCCGATTATAATACAGGTTATGATAAGCGCCATAAAAATTACACAGGTATTGATGCTCACAGCTGAATAGGGAAGAAAGGTTCTCAAAAAAGCGGTTATGTAGGAAAGACCGATACGGACAAGCGGAAGAATGAGTAATGGCAAAATTCCGTATGCATAAGCCTTTCTGCCGACACGCATAAAAATAAGTGCCATGGCAAGAATAATTGCAATTATAACTAAACTTTCAACAAGCATATTTCTTCTCCTAATAAAACATTTTAATCAATTATAGCACAGTTCATCTGAATTTTCAATTTATTTTGAAAAATCTTTATTAGTTTATTTTGTTTACAAAAAAGAGTTGATTTAAGCACCGGTCCGATTTATAATAAGTTAAGAGTATAATTTGTGGAGAAGTAAAATATGAGAATAACAAAAAGTATTGTCAGCGTGTTGCTTGTTGTATGTGGTGTTTTGTCGTTATCGGCATGCACAAGCAAATCTTCATTTGTAACAGACGATGTTACATGGGAGGCTAATAAGATATGCGCTACTGTATGGAAAGCGTTTTATGGTGAAAAATCTGACGACGGCGAGATAGTGTCAGACAGTGGAGAAAATGGATTTACCGCTATTGTTGCAATCACAAACAGTACCAACTGTTCCAAGAATATAACAACTGTTAATATCAATTATATCTATGATGAGCAGGGAAGAGCGATAGTTGAAAACGGCGTTTTCAATCTTGAAGAGGATCTGTATCTTGAAGCCGGTGGCAGAGTAGATGTACAATGTGACTTTACTGAAGATGAGGTGCTGCTTCGCAGCGGACTTAAATCCATCACAAGTGAAATTGCACTTGATTATGAGGGCTGTATATATAACGGTAAAGAGCCCGGTGGCGGGGCAGATGATTTTTCAGTAAGCATAACAGAAGCATTGTTTACCGATACCGGCTCTATCGAGGGCGATATTGCGATCCGCAATAATTACAGCTCGGCTATGTCACCGACAAAGCTGACTTTCACGCTTACTACCGATAGCGGCGATGATGTTACTATCTCGCCGGTTGTGATAGATATTTCAGCTACTATACAACCTGGTGAGGTGCTGTCTGTACCGTATGCTATCGCAAACACAAATATTTACGAGGATATAAAGGTATATAAAGATTTTAATACCTTTAATGTAGATTTTACAATTAAGTAAGAGAGGAAGTTTAAAATGGTAAAATTCTCACCGTCAATATTGACTGCTGACTTTGTACATCTCGGCGAGGCGATCACAGAGCTTGATGCTGCAAAAACAGATATGCTCCATCTTGATGTTATGGACGGAATCTTTGTTCCTAACATTTCTATTGGTATTCCGGTAGTTGCATCAATAAGAAAGGCAACCGAAACTGTGCTTGATGTTCATTTGATGATCGACCGTCCGCACAGATATATCGAGCAGTTTGCAAAAGCAGGCGCTGATATTATCGGATTTCATACCGAGGCTGGTTCAGATATTGAGAGTACATTGAAGCTTATTAAATCCTACGGCAAAAAGACCTGTCTTACTATCAAGCCGGCAACTCCTGCACAGGAGGTGTTCCCATATCTTGAGCTTTGCGATATGGTGCTTGTAATGAGCGTTGAGCCGGGATTTGGCGGACAGAAATTTATTGAGGGCGCTCTACCAAAGATTGCTGCGATAAGAGAAGAAATAAACAAACGAGGTCTTGATATTGACATCGAGGTAGACGGCGGTGTTAATATGGAAACAGCACCTTTGTGTGTAAAAGCAGGGGCTAATGTGCTTGTAACCGGAAATGTTTTATTCTCTGCCGATGATATGACAAAGCGTTTATCAGAACTTCGGGAAATTACAAATATATAAAAGTGTATTTTTAATGCTGCTCAAAAGAGCAGCATTTTTTAATGTCAAATCTATTGTTTTACACATATGATACTATTGGGAGCGCAAATATATTAAAGGAACAAACAGAATATGAAAGATGATTTTTTATCAGTTAGCTCCGGGTATGATCTTTGTGATATTTTCGGAGAAAATTCAATTGACAATATGCCACTTGCTGCATCTTATGTGCCAATGCAGCGCTGGCGTAAGCTTTATGAACCCGATGTTGCTCTTTCGAGAGGCACTATCTTTGAAGAGCTTGATCTGCCGTTCTTGGGCGCAGAGGGGGCAAAATGATGACCGAACGAGAAAGAGCAATGACAAAGGTACGAATGTACCATTTTCCGCTTATTGAAGCAACTCTATTTTTGGATACTCATCCGAATGACCGTTCGGCACTCGAGTACTTTAAGCGTATGAAGGATATGTACGAGAAAGCTGTAAATGAATATACAATGAAATTCGGGCCGATTTCAGCCAGGGATGTTTCCGATGATGCATCTGGTTGGACCTGGGTAAAAGGCCCGTGGCCGTGGGAGGGTGAAAAGTAATGTGGAGTTATGAGAAAAAG
>JAXJVX010000101.1:0-9765 GCA_036308305.1 Acutalibacteraceae bacterium
CTTCCGGTGTGCCGGTTTCCTCCACAATTCCGTCTGCCATAAATACAACCTTGTCGGCAACATGCTTTGCAAACTCCATTTCATGAGTTACAATTATCATTGTGGTATCGCTGCCTTTGAGCTCTTTTATTACACGGAGAACTTCACCTGTGAGTTCAGGATCTAGTGCAGAAGTCGGCTCATCAAAACATAGAATATCAGGTGATAATGCAAGCGCTCTTGCAATTGCAACTCGTTGCTGCTGTCCGCCCGAAAGCTGGCAAGGATAGAAATCTCTCTTATCTGTAAGCCCGACACGGCAAAGCAGCTTTTCTGCATTTTCCTCTATATCGGCGACACTTTTAAAGCCGCTCTTTTCACCCTCGGATTTCAACCGAAGTTTCGGTGCAAGTGTGATATTATCAAAAGCCGTATATTGTGGGAACAGATTGAAATTCTGAAAAACAAGACCAAAATGCAATCGGTTATTACGGATATCTTTTTCAGACAGCTTCATCCGGTCTGAGAAAATTGTATTCCCATCTATTTGAATATCGCCGCTCGTCGCACGTTCGAGAAAGTTAAGACAACGCAAAAGCGTGGTCTTACCGCTGCCCGACGAGCCGATAATAACCATTACCTCGCCCTTTTCAAGTGACAGATCTATACCCTTTAAAACTTCAGTATCACCGAAGCTTTTATATAAATTCTTTACTTCCAGCATTGGCATAACATCTTAACTCCTGTAATAATCAAGTTTTTTCTCGATATAGCCGAATAAAAGTGTAAGTACTCCATTGAACGCAAGGAAAAATACACCTGTATAAAACAACGGCCATATAATACCCTGACCTGCAAAACGCTCTGCTGCAAGCAATACTTCTCCGACTGCTATAATTCTTGCAAGTGAAGTGTCTTTAACAAGCGTGATTATCTCATTGCTCATCGGAGGAATAATGCGCTTTACAACCTGCATTAAAACTACACGGAAAAATATCTGTGACTTTGTCATACCAAGCACCTGACCGGCTTCAAACTGTCCTCTCGGAATACCCTCTATTCCGCCTCGGTATATCTCAGAAAAATAACAGGAATAGTTTATTACAAATGCAACGAGTGCCGCAAGCATACGATCACGCATGGGTACGCCGAACACAAGACCAGGCACATACAGAACTACAAAAAGCTGAAGCATCAACGGAGTGCCTCGAATTATCCATACAAAGGTCTTGACGAGCCATTTTAACGGCTTGAATTTTGACATTGAGCCAAAGGTGATGATTAAACCAAGCGGAAGCGAAAACAGCAATGTTTCAAAAAACAGCCTGCAGTTTTGCAAAAAACCTTCGGCAAGCGCAAGAGATACCTCCTGAAATGACATAACATTCTCCTATTAGAATTATTTGTATTTTATACGGAACAACGCTTCGCCCGTGAAAACGGACAAAGCGTGTTGTGGCAATTTATATTCCTGATCTATCTTATTTTGCTTTAACTACCTTAACCTGCTTGTTCTCCATATAAGGAATAGAGATGCTCATATTTTCAAGTCTTTCGTCGGTAATTGTCATACCGTTCCAGATGCAGTCAATATTCTTTGACGCAAGTTCTGTTTCCTTTGCAGCCCAGCTGATCTCCTGGAATTTAGCGTTAACACCGAGAATCTCACAAACTGCTTTTGCAAACTCGGTTTCAAATCCAACAAGCTCACCGTTCTCTTCATAGTTCATTGGTGCAAAATATGTAATACCAATAACCAACTCGCCTTTATTCTTGATATATTCCCAATCGGAATCTGTTTTGTTCTGCTTGAAAGCATCAAACTTCTCAGTTGCTGTGATAAGCTCGTCAAGCTTATATTTCTTTGCGATTTCAACAAGCTTGCCATTGTCTTTAAGTGTTTTGATAGCCTCGTTTACCTTTGCAGTAATATCAGAGCCCTTGCGGAATGCAATACCGTAGCTCTCCTCTGCGTAACCTTCGCCGTCAATAACGAGATCTTCGTAGTCAGTACCCTCACCAATTGAGCCAATAGACATTACATAGTCAACTATAGCTGCATCAGCTGTTCCTGCTGATACCTCCATAAGAGCAGTAGCCTGCTTATCAACTGCGGTGTATTTGTAATCTGCGAAGTCTGCGTTCTCTTTTGCAACTGATTCGCCTGCTGATTCCTGTTCTGCAACGAGTACCATTTCCTTATCGCCGCATGATGTAAGCGAAAGGCAGCAGAACAAGGATGCCATACAAAGAACTAATGCTAAAATCTTTTTCATAATAATTTCTCTCCTTTTAAGCGAAACGCTTTATTGTATTAAACTGATAACATAGTAACACAGCAAGAAGCATTTTGTCAAGTGTTTTGTAAAAAAGAGGAGGGATAACACAGTATCCCTCCTAAAATCCAGTTTATTCTGCTGTATAGTTATCGAAATAGCCCTGAATAAATACAATAGGTGTGCCCTTATCGCCCGAACCTGATGTTAAGTCGCAAAGTGAGCCGATAAGATCGGTAAGCTGACGGGGTGTTGTGCCTTCAGATACCATCTGGCCTACAAGGTCGCCATCCTTCTCTGTGATCTTCTGCTTTATAGCCTCACGAAGCTCCTCGCCTGAAAGATCTGAGAAATCATTATCAGCAAGATATTTCAGTTTCAACTCGTTAGGTGTGCCTTCAAGACCTGCAGTGTAAGCAGGAGATACTACCGGATCAGCAAGTTCCCATATCTTGCCTACCGGATCCTTGAATGCGCCGTCGCCATAAACCATAACCTCAATCTTTTTACCTGTTGCGGCATAAAGCTTCTCAGCAATAGCATCAACTACCGGCTGGCAGTCACGCGGGAAGAGTTTTACCTGATCTTCGGTAGCCTTATTTGAACCAAGCAGACCGTAATTCTCATTATAACCGCTGCCGTCTACCGATGCAGTCATAATATCGTCAAGACCGAGAACGATCTCACCGCCTGCTGCTTTTAGGATACGCTTTGTGCGAGCGCGTGTATGAATATCGCAGCAGAGAACATTTTTAGTATATTCAAGGATAGCTTTAGGATTATTAGCAAAGATTACTTCAACCTCTGCACCGCAATCCTTGATAAGATTTTCGTAATACTCAACATAATCAACACCGGTAAATCTGTGCTTTTCATATCCAAACAGCTCACGGTATTTTTCCAATGTAAGAACATCCTTATACGGATCGATACCCTTTTCATCAAGAGCATCAAGACTGACAAGGTGGTTGCCTACTTCATCCGAAGGGTAAGAAAGCATAAGAACGATCTTCTTTGCTCCCTTTGCAATACCTCTCAGGCAGATAGCAAAACGGTTACGGCTCAAAATCGGGAAAATTACACCTAAAGTCTCCCCGCCGAATTTTGCTTTAACATCGTTTGCAATATTGTCAACAGATGCATAGTTGCCCTGCGCTCTTGCCACGATAGCCTCGGTCATTGCAACGATATCACGGTCATTAAATTCAAAACCTGCGTCCTTCTGCGCTTCTAAAACAGATGATGTTACGATCTCAACGATATCGTCACCCTGTCTGATAATAGGGGCTCTGACGCCACGGGATACTGTACCGATCATACGGCTCATGTTGTAAACAACTCCTTTGAATTATTAAACTTTCCGGCTGATACCGTCAGCCAACTTAATTATTATATCACTTTATTACATTCTTTTCAATGTTTTTTTAAAAAATATTATTAAAGTGTAAATGCGGACAGATCGGATAACACCGTCCTGTCCGCAAACGGAGGCCATCACCGCACAATGCTTTTCGGGGGGGAAGCTAAAATGCGGAATACATTCAATATTAATAAGTCCGGCAAATCTGTCAACGGCTGTGCTGAAGTCCGTTATGTCGCTCCGGCTTACATATCAAATTTTTGCCCTCTATATATAAAGACAATTTAAAATACAAAAATCGGACAAAAAAATTAAAAATTCCAAAAAAATTTTAAAACCGCCCGATTTCGGACGGTTTTAAACTATTTTCCTAAATATTCGAACCGCATTACGGTCTTTCCCTCGACCTTGACCGTTTCGCAAAACATTGAAAGTGGGCGCACCCAAACTCCACCGTCGCCGTAAAGTGCCTTGTAGACTACCATCGGCTCAAGAGTTTCGGAATGGCTTGCTACTGCCACGGCAAGATACTCCATGCCTTTATAATGACGGTATCTGCCAAGCTTGAATTCTGCTTCACTCATAGTTTATTATATTTCCGGCTCTATGATCTTTTTGGGTGAGTAGTGACCAATAGCGCCTGTATTTGTATCGCAAGCTAGCTCTGCTGCCTTGTCTGCGCTATTGCTTTCAAACTCATCAATACAAAGAACTTCTACCGCTGAATCCTCACAGTACTGTGAATAGTAGGGATCCTTAGTGATATCAAAACGGTAGAAAAGATGATATGCGCTGTCAGTTTCCTTAACTACTGCTTTGCCAACCTCGCACTCCACAGCAAGATCGAAGTTTTCTGATGCGGTACCGCCGTTAGCATCAGCACTGTTAAGAACTGTGCTGTATTTATCAAGCGGCTTTGCATCAATACTTTCATCAATACTTACTTCGCTTGGTTCTATACCGTTCTGTGCACAATATTCTTCATAAACATCTGCGAAGCCCTCGCCGCTGTTGATGCGATCAGCATATCCATTGATTGTTTTCAATGCGTCAGCCTTTTCATCATCTGTAAGATCAACTGTTTCTCCGCTATCCTCATCAGTATAGCTGAATGAAATAGAAACATGGTCTACAAGCACAAAGTTTTCTTTGAGTGCTTCGGTGATCTTATCGTCAGCCGGACGGAGTGATCCCTCCAACGCCTTTATCTCTTCAGATACATCAGAATCGGTTTCGGTTGTATCCTCGCTCTTTTCACCATAGTAGAAATCGTAAACAGCATACTTCTTATAGTTGCTGTTTGTATAATACTCAAGATATGTGTTGTAAGTAACACCGTTGGGCTCATAGTAGGTAGCAAGGCTGTACTGATCCCAATAATATGATGCATAATAATCGAGTGCTTCAGCGGTTTCATCATTGATCTCAAGACCGAGACGATCGAACTCAAGCTCATAATAAGCGTGCTCTGCACAATATTCCTTTGCTTTTGCCTTTACCCAATCAACATAATCAACTGCGTTTCCGTCATCATCCTTAACGGTTGCTTTTTGGTAATCAACTGTTGTAGCAGCGGCTGTGGTGGTTTCCTCCGATGCCTCTGTTGTTTCAGCAGCCTGTGTATCATATTCTGACTGAAATTCACCGGTTGCATCAATAAGATAGCACATATAAAGCGCCGTTCTGATCTTAACCTTATCAGTTCCGTTTGAAAAAGTGAATGCCGCCTCATCCTTTGTGCGACAAGCAGCAAATGTAAGAAGTGTTGCAATTGCAAGCAATACTGCCGCAACTCTTTTCAACATTGTCATTTTTATGTTCATCCTTTCATTATTACATGACATTTAGTTAATTATACAACAAAAGCCTCGAAATGTAAATAATATATTTTCATCTTTTTCGCCGCCTTTTGTAAACTTTTTATAAAAATCCTTTAAGTATTTGCAATGGATAATGATATATGATAAAATATAAACATCAAATTCGGAGAAATAAAAATGAAAACTAATATTATACTTATCGGTATGCCCGGATGCGGCAAAAGCACCTGCGGTGTACTGCTTGCAAAACTAATGCTCAAGTCATTTCTTGATACAGACCTGCTTATTCAGCAGAACGAAGGGAAAAAGCTTCAGGATATCATCAACGAAAAAGGCAATGATTATTTTAAAAAATGCGAGAATGACTCTGTTGTAACACTTTATGCGCAGAATTGCGTAATTGCAACCGGCGGCAGTATGGTTTATAACGAGGAAGCGATGAAGCATCTCAAAGAGCTTGGGTATGTAGTTTACCTGCGCCTTGGCTTTAATTCTATGAAAAAGCGCATAAACAATCTTGCCACAAGGGGTATCTTACTCAAGGAAGGTTACACACTTGAGGATATGTATAATGAACGTGCGCCGCTGTATGAGAAATACGCTGATATCACCGTTAATTGTGATCGCAACAGCATAAACGACACCGTAGAAGCAATAATTAAGAACTTGAAGAGTATTAAATGACAAAAACGAGCCGATTGGCTCGTTTTTGCTATTGTTTATCAAAATTTTCTCTTCGATGCACTTTTTTCTTGGTGCCGTCGGAATATTGTATAGTAGTGTTATCAAGTATGCCTGTTAATGACGCTTTAAATTCGTCGATGTATTCTCTTCGCAGCGTCTGTTGTTCTTTCCTTTCTGCTTCTGTAAGCTCACGGATACGTGAGAGCTTGGCAAGCTCGTTAATACGGTCGATTTTTGACTGTTCCATTTATTTATACTCCTATGTTCTTTTCTTTACATTTTTGTAAGACTTTATTTGCGATACTGCCTGCTCGGAGTGTCCCCGAACCGCCGTTTTCAACACATACAACGAAAGCTATGGGCAGGGCTTCATCAGTTGAAAAACCAACGAATACGGCATTCGGTGTTATGCCCTCCGCCACCTCGGCAGTACCGGATTTAGCGCCGACCGAAAGCCCCGGAAAGGATGAAGCTCCGTATTCAAGCTCAACATTCGACATCATAAGCTCTTTAATCTGATTTGCGGTGCTTTTTGACAGCATACTGTAGGTTGAAGATCCTGTAAGCTTTGCCGGAATGCCCAGTTCGTTTGTGACGCTCTTAATAATATATGGTTGTTTTGCGCTGCCTCCGTTTGCAATTGATCCCATTGCAGTAAGATATTGCAGGGGATTAAACATATCGGTGTACTGTCCCATGCCTGACCACGCAAGGTCAACATCACGGGCATCGTCAACATTATAAGACGAGGTCTTAGCAGTGATACCGTCAAGTGAAAAACCTTTATTAAATCCGAATTTTTCAGCGTATTTCGTCATAGTTTCCTTGCCGAGATCAGCTGCAAGCTGTGAAAAATATGCATTGCAGGAATGAGCAAGTGCCTCTTTAAGCTTTATGCTGCCATGATGCCCCATACATGTTATTTTTTCTCCGTCTATAACACAACCACTCTCACACACATACTCACGCTCATATGCATCATCAAAGGTTTCAATAGCTGCTGTTGCTGTGACTACCTTAAATGTAGAGCCGGGAGGATAGGTTGCGCTGATAAACCGGTTTAAAAACGCCGCCGAGTCTTCATCCTCTTTGGCAGATATGAGCGACTGCGAATCACTTACATCTACCGTAGGTGTACTGACCATACAAATCAGCTCGCCGGTCTTATAATTGTATGCACCGACAACACCCTTGTAGTTACCAAGTGCCTGAAGCGCCGTTACACAAACATCCGCATCCAGCGTAAGTCTTATATCACTGCCGTTGCCTGTTACCGAATATACACCGTTTACAAGATTATATCCCGTAAGTTCCTCTAAAAATGCATTGTGCACACCGGTACTGATAAAGCCTGAAGTATCGCCCACGGCATGAGCAGTGGCAAGGCGAATAGTTTTGTTATCGCTGTATACACGCTTACCGTCTACCGTTTTACATAGCACCGTACCGTTGCGATCGGTAATACTGCCGGCTTGCGATATGATACCGTCAGTATAGATATGTCGGTTTGCCGGATAAAGTGCCCAATCGGCACCGTCCTTAATATATATTCCAATGAATATTGCAATGCCGGCGGAAAAGAGTATACAAAGTACCGTCATAATAACGGCACGGACTGTCATTTGCTTCATTCAGTGTCCCTCCTTGCGGTATTTGCGCCGACTGCATGGATAAGTGCGAGCAACGCCCAGCTTGCAAGCATACTTGAACCACCATTTGATATAAACGGCATTGTCACTCCCGTTAAGGGCAAAAGATCGAGTGAGCCGAAAATGTTGAGCGATATCTGCACGATGAACAAGCCTGATGCGGCACAAGCAGAAATAGCATAATAAGCGGAATTGGTGCGTGCTGTACACCGCAGAGAATATATCGCAAATATTATAAAGCACGCAACAGCACAAAATGCCGCTATCATGCCCCATTCTTCAGAAAGTATACCGAATACAAGGTCGGTATCCGATGCCGCAACACGATCGAGATTACCCTCACCTCCGCCGACACCGAACAGTCCTCCGCTTGCGACAGCGATCATGGTGCGTGTTTGCTGATAGCCCTTATCAGCGGCATATTCCCAAGCATGAAGATATGCTTCAAATCGTCTTGTGATATACGGAAACACCTTTATTGCCACCACACCCAAAACGCCGACTGCTGCAGTGATTATGGTAATTATCTTAACATCTCCGGAACGCATATACATTATTATCAGCGCTGTGCAAAAATATATCAGCGCCGTGCCGAAGTCACGCATAACTGCAAGTGCGCCAAGGCAAAAGCCGGTGTAAAGTATAAAAAGCAGCAAATTTCGCCGAGTGAAAAGACGGGCAAGTGTTGCAGAGCCTGCAAAAATGAACGCAAATTTAATAAGCTCCGACGGCTGCAATGTAAATATACCGCCGATATCTATCCAGTTTTTTGCACCGAAGCGTGTTACGCCGAAAAAGATGTTATAAGCAAATAAAATTATCGCCATTGCGCCGAACACATAACGAAGTTTCATTACAAGCTCAATGTTTCGCAGTATATATGTCAACGCAATAAATGCGGCAAAGCCTGCAATAGCAGTAAGAGTTATCTTATATAGTTCCGTCGGCGTTGCGCTTGCTGCCACGCAAAAACCGAATGAAGTCAAAAACACGCCCATCAGCTCAATACCGATATTACGCATTCTGCGGAATATAAAATATCCCCATTCGCTAGCAATAAGTATTATAAAGCAAGCGGGAACTGCTAACACGAAATCATTACGGTAGTGCAGCATAAGCTCAAAGCACATTATAAGCTGAATTGCTGACAACAGCATTACTCCGCCGAAAAAACCGACCGATTTCTGCTTTTTCTTTTTAGAACGACTGCTGATATCATTATCAGAACTGAATTCGGACAACGATAGCTCGGCACCGCCGATATTGATCGTATCACCGTTTTCTACATAGGCATATCCGTCTACCTCAATGCCGTTTACATTCACGGACGAGCCATTGACCGTGTCGATACGCAGACCGTAACGGTCATTGTAAGTGAGGATGGCATGTCGCCTCGAAACCGAGCCAAGATTCAAGCACACATCACATATTTTGCTTCTGCCGATCGAGCATTCGTAATTGCATACATCGTATTTGTTGCGATTATTAAGGCTGTAAAGCCGATAAAGCGGCACAGGCTTGCCCATTTTGAAGATTTTGATTATATACAGAATAAAAAGCACGCAAAGCAATGCCAGCAAATATCGCATTGCAAGCAAACAGTAAGGCAGTATTAAATTAGCCATTGCTTTTTCCTCCGTCTATTGCTTTCTTTAAAGCAGGTCGGACAAGATCGGTAACAAGTGCGATAAGTACGCCTGAAACAAGTGAGCAAATCATAAGATACGGCAGATACGCAAATACCGCTGTGCTGTAAAAAATACAGCCGGCAACCACCTGACCACAGTTATGTGCTGCAGCACCCGCAACGCTCACACCGTAAAGTCCGAATATTTTAGTGTGTTTTAATATAGTCATCATAACAACTGCTGCTATCGTGCCGAAGATCGAAAACACTCCCGACATCAAAGAACCGAAAAGAAGCGACGTACCGGCACAGCGTACCGCCGCAGTCATAAATGCAGCTTTTGCGCCAAAAAGATCAAGCACTAAAAGGA
>JAXJVX010000102.1:0-3614 GCA_036308305.1 Acutalibacteraceae bacterium
AGTATTATTTGCCGGTCAGTATCCACCAAATCCGGTCGAATTACTAGACGGAAAATATTTTGCAACACTTATCAGTGAAAGCCGAAAGATATATGATTATATTATTATTGATACACCTCCGCTCGGTCAGGTAATTGACGCTGCAGTTGTTGCAAAGAATTGCGACGGTACAGCCTTGGTGCTGGCAAATTCAAAAGTGCGTTATCATCAGGCGCAGGAGGTAGTAAGCCAAATTGAAAAAAGTGGTTGTAAGCTTCTTGGTGTCATCCGCAACAACAAAAAGAAGAAAGATAGCAAACGATACTACAAAAAAAGCTACTATAAATACGCAAAGTAAAAAGGTGCTGAGCATTTAATATGCTCACACCTTTTTTAATGTTCTATCTTTTTACGCATTTCCTGCATAAAAAGATCTAGAATAAATCCTTGAGATCACACGACATGGCAGATCTGTAATTCCCACATAGTTCATTGGATACATACTACCCCACGAATTTATCTTTTGGAATTATATCAAAAATGTTGATTTTTACATCAGGTAACTTAACATTGTACGAGAAAGCAATCAAAAACGGCATGAGAAATTATCTCATACCGTTTTATATCTTTTCTCAGAGCTGTTTAGTTGAAATATCTCTTTAAAAGTCCCTCAAACGCTCTGCCGTGACGAGCCTCATCCTTTGCCATTTCGTGAACTGTATCGTGAACAGCGTCATATCCAAGCTCTTTTGCTCTCTTTGCAAGCTCAAATTTGCCCGCTGTTGCGCCATTTTCAGCCATGTAACGGAGTTCAAGGTTTTTCTTTGTTGAATCGGTTACAACTTCACCAAGAAGCTCTGCAAATTTTGCTGCGTGCTCTGCCTCTTCCCAAGCAGCCTTTTCATAATAAAGACCAACCTCGGGATATCCCTCTCTATGTGCTACACGAGCCATTGCAAGATACATACCTACTTCGCAGCACTCGCCCTCAAAGTTTGAACGAAGACCTGCTACAACTTCCTCATCAAGGCCCTGTGCGATGCCAACCTTGTGCTCATCAGCCCAAGTAAGTGCGCCGCCTTCAGACTTTTCTAATTTTGCCTTACAGATAGGACAGACCTCTGGAACATTAGCCTCGTCACCCTCATAAACATAACCACAGATAGGACATACATACTTTGCCATAATAATTTACCTCCAAAGAATAATTTAATAATTTTTAATATTTATTTTAACAGCAGGATTTACACCTACCGTTTAAAACCATTGTTGCTCTGTCAATCTCGCAATTGAGCTTGCCTTGTGCATTAAGTAAAAATTGACTTACTTCATCGGAAAAGATATCAAAAACGGTGTTACAAGCGGTACATATAAAATGATAATGCAATCTTGTATCTCCGTCAAATCGCTCTCTTTTACCATCGCTGAAAGAAATTATCTCACCACACTCATTAAGCTGCCGCAAATTACGATATACTGTGCCGAGACTTATGTTTGGATATACCTCGCGAACAGCGGTGTATACTTCGTCTGCATCAGGATGATCGCACCGTGAACGCAGATTATGAAGAATTGCTTCCCTCTGCCTTGAATATCGCATTTCCGTTTTCATCATATCGCCTCCTTATTAAATGTAGTAATCGTTACTGTTATTATTATAGCAAATATATTTTATTTGTCAAGTCCTTTTTTTAAAATTTTTAAATTTTTTTTGCAATAAAAAATCAGCCTGTTTTCAGGCTGATTTTTAGCATTTTACTTATCCAAGCAAAAAGTCGGTAGCGAGCATAACGCAAAAGCCGACAAGCAAAGCGTAAGTTGCACCCATTTCATTGCCGTGAGAATGAGTTTCGGGTATCATTTCATCGCTGATGACATATAGCATAGTACCTCCGGCAAAAGCCAAAGCGAAAGGTAATATCATTGAAGATACACTGACTGCAAAATATCCGATAAGTGTTCCGACTACCTCGATCAGTCCGGTAAACATAGCACAGATAAATGTTTTCTTTGATGAAACCCCGGCCGCTAACATAGGCCCGATAATTACCATGCCCTCAGGGATATTTTGCAGCGCTATTCCTCCTGCAATAATAATTGCCTGAGATGTATCCCCTGATCCGAAGCCAACCCCTGCCGCTATTCCCTCCGGCAAATTATGTATGGCAATTGCGGTTACAAACAGTAATACCTTATTTAAATCGGCATTATTATGCGGCTCCTGGTCGGTTCCGACTAATCTGTGCAGATGTGGTACCGCCTTATCTATAAGATTAAGACAAAGCGCACCGACAAATATGCCTGCGATCGTGATAATAAGCCCGAATTTTCCGCCATAATCAAGCGAAGGTAATACCAATCCCAACACAGCTGCAGCAAGCATAACTCCCGCTGCAAAGGAAAGTACTATATCCGAGAATTTATGTGATATCCTTTTAAATACAAAGCCCAACAGAGAGCCAAACACAGTTGCACCGCCTACACCGAGAGCGGTGAGTAATACTATTTCCATAAAAACCTCCGAAAAGTTCACTGCATTATTAATATAGTATTCAATTTGGGCATACTTTGTTAATTTGCGAGATACTCTTCGGCAAAATGAACAGCTGTAGCACCATCTGCCACAGCAGTTACTATCTGACGAAGCGCCTTTTGTCTGACATCCCCGGCAGCAAAAACCCCATCTACAACTGTACGAGTGGTTTCATCGGATATTATATAGCCTTGCTCATCAAGCTGCAGCTTGTCCTTTAAAAAATCAGTTGCAGGCCTTCTGCCAATACTCACAAAAACACCGTCACAATCTATGCGACTCTCATGTCCGTCTTTGGTATTTTTGATAATAACACCACTTACCGACTTTTCTGCAATTATTTCCGACACAGTACTGTCGAATATAAGTTCTATGTTATCTGTACTATTCAACGGCTTATGATGTATCTTCGCTGCTCTTAATGTATCACGGCGATGAACTAAAATTACTTTTTTTGCAAGTCTTGAAAGATATAATGCATCTGCTGCCGCTGAATTTCCTCCTCCGACTACCACGACAGTTTTATCCTTATAAAATCTGCCGTCACAATGAGCGCAGTAGTGAACTCCTCTGCCGGTAAAATCCTGCTCGTTTTGTATACCAAGCTTTCTCGGATCGGCACCCGTGGCAATTATCACAGTTTTAGAGAAATACACGCCGTTTTGTGTATTTACTGTTTTAATGTTTTTCGAAAACTCGACCGACACAACTTCGGTATACTCAGTTTTTGCACCAAAACGTTGAGCACCGTTTTGCATTTTCATACCCAGAGTGAACCCGTCTACTCCTTCGTCAAATCCGGGATAGTTATCAATAGTACCTGTGAGTGCCATCTGACCGCCCGGCGACATTCTTTCAAGCAACACCGTATCAAGTCCTGCCCTTGCAGCATACAACGCCGCAGTATATCCGGCAGGTCCTCCGCCGATTATAACGATATCATAAATGTGCTCCATCGTAATTTCCTCTGTATTATCGCAAATTAACCTTCCAGCAATGAAAGTATCGCATTTTTGGGTCTGGCACCCGATGACTGATGAACTACCTCGCCGGCTTTCATCACAACAAGCGTTGGGATGCTTGCAACACCGAAGCTTTGAGC
>JAXJVX010000103.1:0-3536 GCA_036308305.1 Acutalibacteraceae bacterium
TGCTGTAACAGCAGATGTCGGCGGATTTATGAAGAAAAACGGAAAGAGCCCGTCTCTAACTAACTGTTATACAACATTGGCAGGTAATTCTAATGATTATGTTGCTACAATATCAGATAAGGCGGCAATTGTTGCAGGTCTTGTAACAAACCTCGCTGATACGAAATATGCGACAAGCAGCGAAATAAACAACGGTTATCCGTATATCAAGGCGTTTGTGCAGGATGCGACACCTACACCGGTTCCGACACAGGCTCCGACAGTTGCTCCTACAACTGCACCGACGGCTACGCCGGGCAATGAACCGACTGCAACACCGGTGGCGACTTCAACACCTGCTCCGACACCGACAGCTACGCCGGACGAAATTGTTGCAGCGACATCTCTTACAGGTAATGGTACAGAGATTATGCCGTATATAATCAGTAATGCATCGGAGCTTAAGAAAGCAAACGAGATGATCAACTCAGCAGTGGCATATTCTGAGGCATATTATAAGGTAACTGCTGATATTGACTATCAGAATAACGAATGGGTACCGCTTGGACGTCCGCACAACAACGGTTTTGCAGGAACATTTGATGGTGGAAACCACGTTATAAAGAATGTAAAGGTTACAAACTTTGGTGGACAGAATGCTATAAACGGCTTCTTTGCAAGTGCAAATGATACAACAGTTATCAAGGATCTCGGACTTGAAAATATAACAATTCAGCTTTACACCAACCAGCAGACAGCTTATATCGGCGGATTTATCGGCCGTGGTGCGGGTACAATTTCAAACTGTTATATCAAGAATTCATCTGTAGTAAATACAGGTAACTTCAGCGAATGGGGCACAGGTGCATTTGCAGGCTGTGCATGGCGTTCAGCTAAATTTACAAACTGTTATGCTTATAATGTAACAGTAACTGCAAAGACTATACCGGGTGGATTTATCGGTAAGCTTGACGATGTTACTGTATTTGAAAACTGTTATGCAGGCGCAATAACAATTACAAATGCCAAGTACGCAGGTTTCGGTCATGCAACAAAGTCAGCAACGGTTACAAACTGTTATTCAACGCTTGATTCTGTTGATGTAACTGATAACTTGTCGGCTGTAAAGGCAGACAAGGCAGGAATTGTTGCAGGTCTTGTAACAAATCTTGCAGACAGTGCATATGGCGTAAGCAGTGAAATAAATGACGGATTCCCGCATTTGCTTTCATTCGTTCCGGACCCGAATCAGCCGGCAGTTGATGAAGATGCTGCGGCACTTAATGTTCCGAGCGAGGTAACAGGTGCATTCCAGGTTCCGAGTGTGGGTGCTAATGGTTCAACAATTACATGGCAGAGCTCTGACGAGGAGATTCTCAGCTTCATCGGCGGTGATGCTACAGTAATCTGTGGTGATACTGATGTTACGGTAACTGTAGTTGCTACAATTACAAAGGGCAGGGTATCGGCAACAAGAGCTTTTGAGGTTACTATAAGACAAAAGCTTGTAGCAGAAATTGCAGAGGGAGAGCTTGTTGTAACACCTAACGGAAGTTCAAGAGATGTAGCTCTTGATGTTACATACAGTGGTCTTTACGAAAAGGGTTACAGAACAATAACATTTATGGCAGTAGCTGTAAATGACAAGGGCGATATCCTTGCAAGAGGTATGGATACAGCAACAGTTGCTGATTCAGCAGCGGCTGTTACAGAAACATTTGAAACAACTATAGATTCAACAGAGGGTGAGATTAAATATTACCTCTGGGGTGATAACAATGTTTCACTGATTGACAACACACCGATGGATATAACAAATCTTAAAGCCAAGGCCAAGACAAAGGGTATTGCTCTTTCATGGGATGCTTCATTTGATGACAGTGGTGATGCTGTACAGTATAAGGTTTACAACGGAAATACTTTGCTTACTACAACATATAAGACATCTTATATGGCAACCGGCTCACTTACCGAAGCTCGTGCATTCAATGTAGTTGCAGTTGACGGAAACGGCAAGGAAACACCTGTTGCAGTTTCAAATGCAGCAACAATGATGGCGATGTACTATAATAATCCGACATCGTACAATGCAATCTGGAAGGTTGCTTCAAATGGTACTCCGGGTGGCGACGGCGACTCATACTATGTAGTACAGGAGGTCCTCGTTGGTGGTGTTCTGACAAAGGTTTATGTAACAGAAACATCAACACGTGACAGAATGATCTATTTTGCAAGAGCGGATGCTATTAAGGGATCGGATTCAATCCCGGAAACAGAAAGAAATCTGACATTCGAGGTTGATTATCTTGACAACTCAACAAAGCCATTGAACTTCGTATATAACTCAGTAATCCCGAGTGGTGAAAACGATTCATGGAAATATGTGCGTAAGGCAATTCCAATTCCGAGAGTTAATGATGGTTTGTGGAAGACTGCAGTTATCCATGTAACTCACGCACAGCTCAGAAACTCAGGTCAGACAGGCGGCGCAGAATTCGGTGTTATGGCAAGTAAAGGAATACCTAATGATGAAACTCAGGTAAGAGAAATCAGAATGTGTAAGACATCAGATTATGAATAATCTATATTAATCACAGGAAACAGAAAGGATTGTGTTTTTTGCGTAAAAGTCAAAATTGTACAAAAAATAAGTCAATATTGATGTTGAAAAAAACTCAAAAAAAGAGTATCATATATAAAACAATGGTTTATGTATTTGTAAAAATCAGATTTGGAAACGAAAGGAGTGCCCGGTTATGAAGAAAAACAAAATAATGTCATTTCTTATGTCAGTTGTCGTTATAGCAGGAATTATACCGACAACGGCATTTTCAGCAGATTCAGCGGCAGATAAGGCTGAATATGCCTATTTTATGAACACATGGGAAGACAGTGCCTATGTATGGTTGGGCGAAGAAATAAAAGGAGAGGGAATAGCGTTCGTTGACGGTCAGGCAATGGGGATAAATGACCGTGCTGATATGTACTATAATGAAACGGTTGCTCTTGATGGCTTGTATGCAAGAAAACAGTACAACGGAAATGCAGCGTACTTTAAAATCGACAAAAGCGTGTACGAGCCGGGCGATACGGAGTTTTTGTTCTCTATTGTTTACTATGACTTCGGCCCGTCGGAGGGTACATATTATCTTGAATATCATACAACAGACGGCACACAAAAGAGAGTTGCTCTTATAAAACCGGGACGTCATCCGGGCTGGACGGTAAAGACGGTTGTTGTCAATGATGCAGACCTTTCAAAAACATATGACAACGGCGCATCAATTCAGATTATAAACGGTGCGTATAACGCATTTAAAAAGGTTGAAATAGCAAACATTTCAAAGGCAAAGCGTGATGGCAAAGAGATAAAGGTAACCTCACTCTTTAACGAAATACTGCGTGACCTTGAATATCTTATGATAGTTCCGCGTGATGACAAGAGATTCAAGAACGAGAACCTTCATAAACCGTGTACAATGTATGATGCATATTCGCTCCGCAACGAAATCACGACCTCGAAAGTGAGCGTTGCGCAGGAAACCAAGAATTATACA
>JAXJVX010000104.1:0-3284 GCA_036308305.1 Acutalibacteraceae bacterium
ACCTCTAAATTCAAATTATCTAACTGTTCAACCAATTCTTATTTAACGAATAGATTATACCACATTTATCTCGTAAAGTAAATAATTTTGAAAAGTATAAAAAACTTATGCAGAAAAAATTGTGTTGTATATGTATCTGTCATATTTATTTTGCCAAACCCAAAAGGGTAAGGCAAATAACACGAAAGGAGCACAAACAGTTATGAAAATTAGGATAACAGGATTACCGCAACAAGTGGAAGCAATGGTATCCACCATTGAAGAATATTGCGGCTTGCAAATAAACTATGTGAGCCAAGAATACCCACAAACACGAAAATGCAAATCATCAAAATATGTTGCAGTATATTTAGATGTTCAAGACTTTGAAGAATAACACGAAAGGAAAATTAAAAATGAAACAAATTAAAAAACCTGACACCGCCATATTTTTTGGCACTTATAAAGAAATGATTTATAATTCCACACCTGAACAATGCAAAGCAATTATGACCGCTTTTTGTCAATATGCTTTTGATAACATAAACCCCACTGTACCGAGCGACATATCGCTCGTATGGGGTGTTATGAAAGGTAATATTGATAATGATTATAGGAAATATAATGAAAGGTGCGAGAAAAACCGAGAAAATGCACTCAAACGATACGGAAAAAGTGCAGACAATGACCTTGAAACCGTTACATATACAATTAACGGTCACGAATTTGAATTGAAATTCCGACCCGAAAACAAAGCAAATGTAATAAACGAAAAGGCATTTAAAGAATTATTTGCAGAAGCAGAAGATGAGCCACAAAAAAGAATTAGATACATTTCCGATTTTGTTAATACAGGCAATAAAGAAAAATGGGAATTTCCTTATGAAGATTACGAAAAAGAAACTTGGGACAAAATCTATAATGGAGATTTATAAAACAAAGGGGCGATTTTTCGCCCCTTTGTTTATGCGACCGCATACGATTGCAGTTTGCCTGTATTGTTATCTATTGATTTCCATTGTATTACACTGTACTGTGGTGGGTTGTCCTGTTTAGTCCTGTAAAGAATTGTAGTGAGTTGTTGTTGTACTGCCTTGTGTTGTTCCGTTTTGTCTTGTAATGGGTTGTGGTGTATTGTATTGATTTTTTAATAAGAATATAATATAATTAAATATATTAAAATGAAAAAGAAAACTCTTTACTTTTATATCTAATGGTGACAGCCTTGATTGGAAAGATTATACTGCAGATAAAATATTGAATCGTGTGACAAGCAGAGTGAAAGAAGGATCGATTTGTCTATTTCACAATGCAGCAAAACATACACCGGAAGCTCTGCCAGGTATAATTGAAAAGCTGCAAGCAGATGGATACACACTTGTACCAATATCAGAATTGATATATAAAGGAGATTTTACTCTTGATCATGAAGGAAGACAGATACCGTCTGTTCAAATAACCACACAAAATACGACTGCAAAAGTATCGGAATGAACTGTTGAAATATCTATTAGTTTATGATAAAATACTACTAATATAATTATTAGGATTTTGATATGAAAATAGGGAATGTAGAATTAAAAGGCTATGCAGCACTTGCACCGATGGCAGGAGTTGCAGATCGGGCAATGCGTGAGCTTTGCGTAGGATATGGTGCTGCGTGTGTTTACGGCGAGCTTACAAGCTCTAAGGGCGTGGCAATGAATGATAAGAAATCGTCGGAGTTATTGTTTGTGAGTGATAACGAACGTCCTATGGCAGTACAGATTTTTGGTGACGATCCGGAAATAATGGCGAAAGCTGCTGTCAGTTCTCTAAAAAACTCTCCTGATTTTATAGATATAAATATGGGATGTCCGGCTCCAAAAGTGGCTAATAACGGCGGAGGGTCCGCACTTATGAAAAATCCGCAGCTTGCCGCCGATATAGTGAGAGAGGTAAAATCGGCAGTAAATGTGCCGGTTACAGTAAAAATGCGTGCCGGATGGGACGATGAAAGTAAAAATGCTGTTGAACTTGCTTTGCTATGTCAAAATGCAGGCGCTGATGCTGTAACTGTTCACGGAAGAACAAGAAAACAGATGTACGCCCCTCCGGTTGATATTGATATTATCTGTGATGTGAAATCGGCGCTAGATATTCCTGTTATTGCAAACGGTGATATAGTAGATGAAGTATCGGCAGCTTTGATGTATGAAAAAACCAGATGCGATTTTATTATGGTCGGCAGAGCTGCGTGCGGCAGACCGTGGATATTCTCGCAAATTAATGCATATTTGTCTGAAACGAGGGTTTTGCCGGAGCCACCGATATCTGAACGCATGCTTGTTCTGCTTCGTCAGGTAAAGAAAATGATAGAATATAAAGGCGAATATATTGCAATGCGTGAAGCAAGAAAGCACGCCGCATTTTATATGCGGGGTCTTAACGGTGCAGCTTCATATCGCAGGGAGTGCGGAACATTAAACTGTTATTCCGATCTTGAAAAGTTATGTGCACGAATTTGCTTTGAACAGCGAAATGACCTTTTGGAAGATTAGTTCCAAAAGGTCATTTTTTTACATATTTATCATTTTATCAATGCAACGGCAAGCATCTTTAATTGTTTGTTCATCAAGTAAAATTTCCTCTCCACCTTTACCATTAAGGCAGTTATATAGATCCATTAATGTAACGGCTTTCATATCTGAACACACAAGGCGCTTGCTTAAAGGATAGAATTTTTTATCAGGGCAATCCAATTGTAGGTGCTCGCGAATGCTATTTTCTGTGCCGATAATAAACTCTTTTGAGTCAGACTGCTTTGCAAAATCCATAATTTCTGCGGTTGAACCGATAAAATCAGCAAGCTCTACTACTTCACGTTTACATTCGGGATGAACTAGGAACAACGCATTCGGATGTGCAGATTTTGCGGCCATAACTTCGTCTGCTGTGATTTTTGCGTGGACAGGGCATCCTCCGTCTAAAAGCATGATATTTTTTTCAGGTAACTTCTCTTTAACATATCCGCCGAGATTGCAATCCGGAATAAATAAGATGTTCTTCTCCGGCATTTTACTTACAATATCCACCGCACTTGAGGATGTGACACAAACATCACAAACAGTTTTGAGGTCTGCTGTTGTGTTAATATATGCAACTACGGCATAGTCGGGATGTTTATCCTTAATGCTTTGTATGTATTCTTTGCTCATCTGCTCTGCCATAGGGCAACCGGCTGTTTCGTTTGCAAGATATACGTTTTTTTCAGGAGAGAGCATTTTTGCGGTCTCGGCCATGAAACGGACGCCGCACATTATCAA
>JAXJVX010000105.1:0-2010 GCA_036308305.1 Acutalibacteraceae bacterium
ATAATACTGTCTCCTTTAGATTTTGTTTGTTGTAATATTTATAGCACAACTTTTATCGGCTTGGAATTCTTAAAATAGATAATCGGTATTATCATTATCGATAACGCCGATATTTATTTACAAAAAATCCCGTTCTCCATTTGGAAAACGGGCAAACAAGAACAGCTTTACATATGCTTTCTTTTTGAATTTGTAAGCGCAGTAATAAATTCATGGTCCAGCTTTGAAAGCTTGTACCCATTTTTGTAAATCAAAAGATCTTTGTACACCTTTTGATTGTCTTCGCACTTTTTCTGCACAAGGTTATATCGTTCAAGTAAATCCGCGGGAACGGGAGAAACCCACATAAAGGTTTTATGGTTCCTATCCAGAAGCTCAAACTGACTTGCACGCTCAAACACAAAGATACGTCGTTCGATATTATCCGGAAGTTCCTCTTTTACCACCTTTGAAATCGGCATTGAAGGAACGTAAGGGTCGGCGTGTGCTATTTCAATATATCCCGTCAGATCATCATAGCTAATGCTCTCCTTTGACGCTAACGGATGACTTCTGCTCATAATAAGTTGACAGGAAAACTCCGTAATCAGCTCGTAATTAAAGCCTTTTTCCTCAAGCATTGTTTTGAAATACATGTCATAGTTCTCTGCATATCGGACAATGCCCAATTTATAATCGTGGTTAAGCATATTATAAATCGCACGCTGAGAATTAGTTTCTTTATAGAAAATTTCGGCAGCATCATCGGTTAAGGTTTTTGTAAATTCGGCAAAAGCCTCGGAAATATAGCTTGCACGGGGTACAGAAATAGAGAATTTCTGATTTGTGGAGTGTTCCTTCTTGTAATATTTTTCTACCTGCTCAATTTGTCCCAAAATACTTCTTGCGAAGTTAATAAATTCCTCGCCCTCCGGTGTAAGCTTCATACCATTTTGGGTTCTGTCAAAAATCGTAATGCCGAGGTCTGTTTCCAGCTCCTTTATAGAACGGCTTATATTCGGAGCAGCAATCAAAAGCACCTCTGAAGCTTTACTAAGTGAACCGGCTTTTGCAACCTCTAAAGCATGTTTCATATGTAATAGATTCATAAGACTCACCACTTTGACAGTTATTTAAATATATCATAGCACAAAGCAGAATTAAAATCAATCGCTTGCAACCGCCAATCAGTTTTTACCTTTCGCACAAGCTTTTATCTTTTTGCATTATTTCAACGGTTTGCGCTCCCCTTATTTGCCGCTGTCGCCGTAGTTTGAAAGCACACGGGCGGAAGGATCGTCTACATCGCAGCCTTCCCAGGACTTGTTCGGCATCCAGAAATCAACTATCATTTCCGCCTGACCCGGATAATACTTTTCAAAAATATCGCGGTATAGCAAAGATTCTTTTGTAAAAGGCTGCGCATAAGAATACTTTTTACGGCCCTCCTCAAACTCTTCATCTGAATACTGTCCTTCGGCATATTCTTTAAGATAATCCACCATAGAGTGACCTACTGCATCGGAAAAGGCGGCTTTTTCGCGCCACAAAATCTCATCAGGCAGATATTCACCGCCTTCAAAAGCGTGACGGAGCAAGTATTTACCCTTGCCGTATGTGTTAAGTTTCATTTTCGGGTCAAGCGCCATTACATATTTTACGAAATCAAGGTCGCCGAAAGGCACTCTGGCTTCAAGCGAGTTTACCGAAATGCAACGGTCGGCGCGGAGCACGTCATACATATGAAGTTCGCGGATACGCTTTTCAGCCTCTTGTTGAAAAGCATCGGCCGACGGCGCAAAATCGGTGTATTTGTATCCAAACAGTTCGTCTGAAATTTCGCCGGTAAGCAGTACGCGTATATCGGTTTGCTCATGGATAGCCTTGCAGATGAGATACATACCCATACTGGCACGGATGGTCGTAATATCAAAGGTGCCGAGCATATGAATCAATCCGTCGAGGGTGGCAATAACTTCATCCGGAGTCATATAGATCTCTTTATGGTCGCTGCCGATATAGTCGGCAACC
>JAXJVX010000106.1:0-5115 GCA_036308305.1 Acutalibacteraceae bacterium
CAAAATGGCTCCCTACATCTTTACAGAAAGAAACGGTATCTACATTATCGATCTTCAGAAAACTGTAAAGAAGCTTGAGGAAGCTTACAATCTCGTTCGTGACCTTTCAGCAGACGGTAAGGAGATCCTTTTCGTAGGTACAATGAAACAGGCCATGGATTCTATCAAGGAAGAAGCAGAATTCTGCGGTATGCCTTTTGTTAACGCAAGATGGCTCGGCGGTATGATGACAAACTTCCGTACTATCCGCGGCAGAATTAACCGTCTTACACAGCTCCGCAAGATGGAGGAAGATGGTACATTTGAGCTTCTCCCCAAGAAAGAAGTTATCAAGCTTCGCGGTGAGATTGACCGTCTTGAAAAGTTCCTTGGCGGTATCCAGAATATGAACAAACTCCCGGGCGCACTCTTCATCGTAGACCCGAGAAAAGAAAAGATCGCAGTTCAGGAAGCAAAGAAGCTTGGTATTCCGATCGTTGCTATCGTTGATACAAACTGTGATCCTGATGAGATCGATTATGTAATTCCCGGTAACGATGACGCTATCCGTGCAGTTAAGCTTATCGCTCATACTATCGCAAGCGCAGTTATCGAGGGTAAACAGGGTGAAGACGCAGTAGTTGAAGAAGCTGCAGCAGAAGCTGAGGAAGAAACAGCTGAATAATTCACTATAAATTTAATATATACGGAGGAAAATGAAAATGGCATTTACAGTTAAAGATGTTCAGGCTCTTCGTGAGAAGACCGGTTGCGGTATGATGGACTGCAAAAAGGCTCTTGTTGAGACTGATGGCGATATGGACAAGGCTGTTGACTTTTTGCGTGAAAAGGGTCTTGCTTCACAGGCAAAGAAGGCAGGAAGAATTGCTGCTGAGGGTCAGGTAGTTGCTCTTGTTGAAGGCAAAGCAGGTATCATCCTTGAAGTAAACGCTGAAACCGACTTCGTTGCAGGTGGCGATCCGTTTAAAGAGATGTGCCAGAAGATAGCAAAAGTTACTTTGGAGCAGAAGCCGGCTGATGTTGATGCGCTTCTGAAGTGCACATACGAGGGCATGACGGTTGAGGAAATCGTTCAGGAGTTATTCCTAAAGCTTCGTGAGAATATGAAAATCCGTCGTTTTGAGCGCGTTGAAGGTAATGTAGTAAGCTACATCCATGGTGGCGGTCGTATAGGTGTTCTTGTAAACTTCGATACTACAGAGGAAGCAGCAGCAACAGCAGAGTTCAACGAAATGGCGAAGGATGTTGCAATGCAGATCGCAGCTATCAATCCTGCTTATCTTGATCAGGCATCAGTTCCGGCTGAGGTCATTGAAAAAGAAAAAGAGATTATGATCGCACAGATGAAAGAAGATCCTAAAATGGCTAATAAGCCTGAGCAGGTTCTTGAAAAGATCGTTACCGGTAAGATCGGTAAGTACTACAAAGAGAACTGCTTGCTTGAGCAGGCATTCGTTAAAGACGGCGATATGACTGTTGCTAAATACATTGATTCTGTTGCTAAGAAGCTCGGTGCAGATATTAAGATGGTTTCTTATATCCGTTACGAGAAGGGTGAAGGTATCCAGAAGCGTGAGGATGACTTCGCAGCAGAAGTTGCAAGCATGGTTAAATAATTGAATATATGAGTAATACCTGTTGCTTTTTTCAACAGGTATTTTCTTTCTTGATTTAAATAATAATTATGGTATAATAATTATTGGTGATAGATTTATGAGTAATAAAAAAGATCGCATTGAGTATCTTGTTGAATTTCTGAATAAGTGCAGTGATGAATACTATAACGGCAGTGCACCCAGTTTATCTGATGCTGAATATGACACTTTGTTTGACGAGCTGAAAAGCCTTGAAGAGCAGACTGGGATCGTTTATCCGAACTCGCCTACACAGCGCGCCGGATACGAAGTTATGGGTGAACTTAAAAAAGTACGCCACGATATTCCGCTGCTCAGCCTTGATAAGACAAAGAGTGATCGAGAGATATTAAAATTTGCTCATACCAATGCCGGTTATCTGAGCCTTAAGATAGACGGACTTACCGTAAAGCTCACATATGAAAATGGTGGGCTCATCGAAGCAGCTACCCGTGGGGACGGTGAAATAGGTGAGGATATTACTCATAATGCTCGGTATTTCAAAAACGTACCGCAAAAAATAAACTATAAGGATAGATTAGTTGTCAGCGGTGAAGCGTTTATAGATATCGATACATTTAATCGTATTAATGAACAGATAGATAATGATGAGGATAAGTTTTCAACTCCACGAAATCTTGCTGCGGGTTCTGTGCGTCAGCTTGATGCGAGGATATGTGCCGGTCGCGGCGTTTCCTATATGCCGTTCGGCGTTTTGGAGGGTATGGAGGAAATAAAAACAAAATCCGATCGCTTGGAAAAATTAGTTGAATTCGGCTTTGTACGCAACCCTCACCGTGTTGCTGATTGCAATGATACTCTTGAAAGTATATCGGAAAAGCTCATTGATTTAAAGTATCTCGCAGCAAACAAGGGAATACCAATTGACGGTGTTGTTTTTTATTATGATGATATTGCTTTCGGAAAATCACTTGGTAAGACATCACATCATTTTAAAGACGGAATTGCTTATAAATTTGGCGATCCGCATTTTGAAACCACGCTTCAATCAATAGTCTGGAATATTTCAAGAACAGGCCAGCTTACACCGATAGCGGAATTCACTCCCGTTGATATCGACAATACCACTGTTGAGAGGGCAAGTCTGCATAACATGACCTTTATTGAAGATCTAAAGTTATATCTTGGCGATAATATTCTTGTTTCAAAGCGCAATATGATAATTCCTCATGTTGAAAAGAACCTTACCGCACATGATGGAGAATACCATCTTGATTATCCGGAATACTGTCCTATCTGCAACGGCAAAACAGTTATAAATAAAACTGACAATAAAGACCGTACAATTAAGGTGCTATACTGTGATAATTCCCGCTGCCCCGGCAGAAAGATAAAGCAGTTTACTCATTTTGTAAGTAAGCCTGCTATGAATATTGAAGGGCTTTCTGAAAAGACTCTCTATAAGTTTATTCAAAACGGCTGGCTTAAAAGTCTTGCAGATATTTATTCACTTTATAGGTATAGAGATGAAATGATAGGCATGGAGGGCTTTGGTGAGAAGTCATATAACAATCTTGTTTCCTCGATAGAAAGCTCCAGAAATGTTAAGTTTTCTTCGTTTTTAGTAGCGCTCAATATTCCTTTGCTTGGTAAAAATGCTGCTATGAAGATCGAATGCGAGATGTGCGGTATTGATGCGTTTGAAAAAGCGTTGGCGGACAGATACGACTTTGCGTGTATTGAAGGCTTTGGAAGCGCTATCAATGACGAGATTTACAGTTGGTTTTCAAATGAGGATAATCAGTGCGAATATAAGCTGTTGTTATCTGTTTTGAATATTAAAAATTCAGAAAAAACTGTTGTAAATGATGATAATATGTTTTATAATAAAACAGTCGTTATAACCGGTACATTTCAAAAGTATACCCGAAATGAACTGACCGATAAGCTTATTTCACTTGGTGCGAAGGTCACAGGATCCGTGTCTAAAAAGACGGATTATGTCCTTTGCGGAGAAAATGCAGGAAGTAAGCTGACTAAAGCTAACACATTAGGTGTTACTGTTATTACTGAAAATGAAATGGAGATATAATAATGAGTGAATGTACGCATAATTGCGAGAGTTGTTCTGCTGATTGCGAAAGCCGCGCTGCTGAAAGTCTGATCTTACAGCAGAATGAATTTTCTGACATTAAAAATGTTATCGCTGTAGTAAGCGGTAAAGGCGGTGTAGGAAAATCACTTGTTACCTCAATGCTTTCTGTAATCATGCAGAGAAGAGGTTACAGCACCGCTGTTCTGGACGCAGATATAACCGGTCCATCAATTCCTAAAACTTTTGGTATAAAGGGAAGAGCAGAGGGCTGTGAAGACGGAATTTTTCCTGCAAAGTCTAAAATGGGTACTAAAATAATGTCATTAAATTTGCTTGTAGAAAATGAGACCGATCCCGTTGTTTGGAGGGGCCCGGTTATCGCAGGCACAGTAAAACAATTCTGGAGCGATGTGCTTTGGGGTGATGTTGACTTTATGTTTGTTGATATGCCTCCCGGAACAGGCGATGTGCCGCTTACGGTGTTCCAGTCATTGCCTATAAAGGGCATTATCGTAGTAACCTCTCCGCAGGAGCTTGTGTCTATGATAGTCGGAAAAGCGCTCAAAATGGCTGAAATGATGAATATTCCCGTGCTCGGACTTGTTGAGAATATGTCTTATTTTGAGTGTCCCGATTGTAAAAGCAGACATAATATATTCGGTGAAAGCAAGATTGATGCCGTAGCAGCACAGCATGGTATTAAGAATGTTGCAAAATTGCCCATGAGTCCTGCTGTTGCAACGCTTTGCGATAATGGTATTATTGAACTTTTTGAGGGTGACTGGCTTGAAGATTGTGCTGATGTTATCGAAAATATCAAATAATTATCAATGATGCCTTATTTTTACCAAAACGACTGTGCATATTTTTTCTTGTTGCAAAATTCAACCTATTGTGTTACAATAACATTAAATAAATGCATATTATAGATTTTAATTTTATTTAACAAGGAGCAATTATTATGAAAAAAGTAATGGGCGCTATTCTTTTGGTTATTATGGCTGTTTCGCTTTTTGCGGTTTATTCTTCGGCAGACACATTTTTAAACGGTGATGTAAATGGAGATGGTGCGATCAATGGTAAGGATGTACTTACTCTTCGTAAACATATCGTTGGTTTGCCGGTAGATGCATTCGTAGTAGAAAATTCAGATGTTAATCAAGATGGTGCGATCAACGGTAAGGATGTACTTATGCTTCGTAAGTATATTGTAAAATTGATCGACAGCCTCCCTGAGGTAACTGTAGATACTACTGAAAACGGCAGCAGTGATACTACTGCAACAATTACCACGACAACGCAGAGCGATACAACTGTTGTTGAACCTACTTCCGAAACAGCAGCAACTACAACCGTAACCACATCTACTACAACTACAGCAACCACCACAACCACCACAACCACTACAACAACCACCACTACAAC
>JAXJVX010000107.1:0-4925 GCA_036308305.1 Acutalibacteraceae bacterium
AGATGTACCGATTACGCCGATTCTAAAATTTTTGGTGCTTTTTGCGCAAAGCCGAGCAGTAGGTTCAACAACTCCCATAAAAGGCACAGGCAGATCATCACCCGTATGAGCTGCAACAGAGCTGACCGTACCGCAAGCTGCAATTATAATCTTAACATTCTTGGAAAGCAGAAAAGCCTCATCCTGCCTAGCATATTCTTCAATAGTTTCACGGCTTTTTGAGCCATACGGAACTCTGCCGGTATCACCAAAATATACAATACTTTCGTTTGGCAGCAACTCATATAGACGCTGAACGCCTGTCAATCCGCCTAGACCTGAATCAAAAACACCGATAGCACGATTATCCAAGACTTTATCCCCTTTCTTCATATTAACCAATATATAATAACATAAAAATTAAATTTAATCAATAGTAAAAAAGCAGAATTTGCTACAGTCAAAAGTTTTCGGGTTGACAAAACAATTAAAAAAAGCTAGAATTTCTATTATAATACGCAAGGCGGTGTATATATGACTGTCAAAGATAATGTACTAAAATTGCTGTTTTCAAAAGGTGAAATTTCAGGGCAAGATATAGCAAATGAGCTAGGTTGCACAAGAAGCGCTGTATGGAAAGCAGTCAAACAGCTTCGTAAAGAAGGATATAATATTGAGGGCACAACAAACAAGGGGTATATTCTTGTCAAGAACTGCGTCGGATATACCGCCGCCTCGGTAGCAGCTCTTCTTAATTTTGAAGGCGATGTTGAACTACTTGATTCCGTTTCTTCCACTAACACAGAGCTTAAGAAAAAAGCAGAAGCCGGCGAAAAAGAATTCAAAATACTTATTGCAAATAAACAGACCTGCGGAAAAGGCAGACGAGGCAGAAGCTTTTATTCTCAAAATGACGGCATATTTATGAGTATTCTTTTAAAGCCGAAATTAGACGCTGAACGATCCTTATATATCACGACCTCTGCCGCCGTTGCAGTTGCTACGGCGATCAATGAAATATGCGGTATCGACTGTAAGATCAAATGGGTCAACGACATATTTTTCAACAAAAAGAAGATATGTGGAATACTCACAGAAGCGGTAGTAGATGTCGAAACGGGATGTCTTGATTATGCCGTGCTCGGCATCGGCATAAATTTTGTTGCACAGCGCGAAGCTTTTCCTGAGGAATTGCAAGACATCGCAGGCGCTGTTTACTCATTGCGCCCATCAAATTACAATGAAATTAAATCAAGACTTGTTGCAGCTATTCTCAATAATTTCTACCGTTTCTATACCAATCTTGAAAGTTGCGAATTTATGGATAAATATCGTGAACTATGCTTTATATTTGGAATGGAGGTCACAGTTATACAGGCAAATGTATCATATAAAGCAACGGTAATTGACATAGATAATAATGCAAGACTTATCGTTAAAACACAAAATGGAATTAAAGCCCTGTCATCAGGAGAAGTCAGTTTAAAGATCAACTGATATGTATAAGCGATTATAATTCTTCGTGAAAATTGTAAACTTTATTCACGCAACTGAAAAAAAGAGTTGATTTTTCAGTTGTCAGGTGTATAATATTTATATAAGTTTATTTACGAAAGGTTGGTGGACGCAATGAGTTCTGACACGGCGGTACCTCGAAGTTGCTTTGGATATATTTGCGTTCACGCATAAGTTATATCCGCTAAATAACGAATACATCACGCAATACATATAGCGCTTTTTTAAGCGTGTTATTTGCGCTGTATTCGATTTTTATTTATGGAGGAATTAACGATGATAACCTATTTTAAAACTATCAGCAACTGCATCTGTAAAATTGATGAATTTGAAGCAGGATGCTGGGTAAATGTTATTGCACCTACACAAGATGAGATCACTTTATTACAAAATAAGTTCAATATTGAGCCTGAGCACTTTTTATCTTCTCTTGATGAAGAGGAATCCTCACATATCGACATTGAAGATGATTACACCTTCATCATTTTCGATGTGCCTTATGCAGAAAAAGAAAACAACAATCTTATATACTTCACGGCACCTGTCGGTGTTGTAGTTACCACAACAAATGTTATAACTATTGCAAAGACTGATAACCCTGTTTTGATGGATTTTTCAAAAGGTGTAGTGAAGGGTGTAGAAACATGTCATAAAACTGAATTTGTACTTACTATGTTTCTCAGAATGGCAACACGCTTTCTTGCTTATCTGCGACAAATAGACAGGTATTCTTCAAATCTCGAATCGAAGCTTCGTAAATCAATGAACAACAAGGAACTTGTTCAGCTTCTTGATTTGCAGAAATCACTTGTATATTTTCAAAGCTCGCTTAAATACAATGACCTGACAGTTATGAAGATCAGCAAAGGCAGAGTGCTCAAAATGTACGAAGACGATGAAGATCTGTTAGAAGATGTATTGATCGAAATGAAGCAGGCTATCGAGATGACCAACATTTCTTCGTCGGTCCTTTCTAATACAATGGGAGCGCTGTCTTCGCTTATTTCAAACAACCTTAACGGTGTCATGAAGGTGCTGACATCGATAACCATTCTTATGGCTATCCCGACAATGATATTCAGCTTTTACGGTATGAATATCGGTGAAGGTTTCGGAGGCGGCTTGCCGTTTTCGGGCAACATGATATTTGTTTGTATTTTTACGGTAGTTGTAACTATTGCGTGCGGAGTAATATTGCGTTGGAAAAAGTTACTTTAGAATAATTGCGGAGTTAAAAATGAAACTAATTATAATTCGTCACGGCGATCCTGATTATGAAATTGATTCACTGACCCCAAAAGGTAAAACAGAAGCAGAGCTTTTATCCCAAAGACTTCAAAAAATGACTATTGATGATATCTACTGCTCGCCTCTTGGCCGTGCAAAACGTACTGCAAAACCATATATTGAAGCGACCGGTAAAGAAATCAAGATAGTACCTTGGCTTGAAGAATTCAATTATGCTACTGTTGTTGATCCTGAAAATCCTGACAGAAGAAAGCAGATATGGGATTTTTCACAAGAGTTCTATGCAAAAACAACTATGCTACATAGAGTTGATGAATGGTATAAGACTGATTTTATCAGCAATTCTAATGTAAAAAAGGCGTATGATGCTGTATGTAACGGACTTGATGAGATGCTTGCTTCTCACGGTTATATACGAAAGAACGGCTATTATGCGGTTGAACACGGCAACCACGACACGGTCGTACTTTTTTGCCATCTCGGTGTTGAAGCGGTATTACTTTCACACCTTTTATTTACATCTCCGCTTATATTTTCACAAGGTTGTTGTCCTTTGCCTACATCGGTAACGAATCTTGTGACTGAAGAACGCAACAAAGGAATAGCTCTTTTCCGTTGCTCAAGCCTTGGCGATCTTTCTCATCTCTATTCTGCAGATGAACCGCCGGCGTTTGCCGCTAGATTCTGTGAATGTTATGAAGATAATACTAGACATTAAGGAGTTATTATGAAAAGATCATTAATACTATTATCATTAGCTATATCGCTGATGTTTACATCCTGTACTGCCGCAACCCAGCCGCAAAATGTAGCCACTACCTATGCAAACACAACACAAACTGTTTCATCAACTGTTACAACAACTATATTATCAACTGAAGAAACAACAACTGTTTCTATCAGTGAACTTGGTCTTAATTTACTTAAAGATAAATTCGGTGAAACCGACCCGCAAACCGATAATGAATATTCCTGGGTATATGAAGGTACTGAAACTATTAATAATGTAGAATATCTTAATTACCGTATGTCGTGGATCATCAATGAGCGCAAAAGTTATCTCTACAATGTATTTGTGGATGTTGAAAACGAAAAATTCTATATGGCACAAAGCACCGATAACGGCTGGACTATTGAGGAGATCTAGGTTTTTTCTTAAATAGTTCAACTATCCCGAGAGCAGCAAGTACGATGCCGAAAATTTTTCGCAGCATACTGTCCCCCATCAGTGTTGCAATCGGCATTCCCACAGCCACGCCTAATAACCCGAAAACTACTATCGGAATAATATTTTTAAATTTTATAAGACCTTGCTTTGCATAAATCACAATACTTATTACAGCTATCGGAATAAAGAACAATAGATTTATTCCCTGCGATATTAGTTGGTCTGTATTAAATATTAAAGTTAAAAAAATTATAAGAATACCACCGCCGCCGATGCCGAGGGATGCAGCTGCACCTGAAAGCACGCCGGCGGTTATTATTATTAGCCACTTCATTTTCATCACCTATGAAAACAACATTCTTATTCCCGAATATATCATTACCAACGCAAATATACGTTTTAACCATGCCGGATCAATTTTCTTCATAATAAATGTGCCAAGCAGAGATCCTATAATTCCAAAAGGAATCAGCTTTAACGAAAGTGAAAAATCTACATTTCCGTTAAATGAATATATAATTGCACTGACAACGCTCAATGGCAGGATTATCGCCAATGAACCTGCGTGTGCCTGCTTCTGATCAGCTCCGCAGGATTTCAAGAGCGGCACTGCAATCATTCCGCCGCCTGCTCCGAAAAGCCCGTTTACAACACCTATTAAAAAACCAAATATCTTATCTTTGTGTTTGCCAATATTAAAACGATATTCTTTTCTGCAATGCTTATTATGCAAAATTTCACTCATTTCACGATAAATAGTTATAATCACCAAAAAAAATTATACCTTTTGTTCAGTATTAGTATTGACTATTTGCCAAGTGTTATGTATAATAAATGTAGCGAAATGCTAATTAAACTGGAGGTAATATTGTAATGAAAAATCTTACAAGAGTAATGGCAATAGTTCTTGCTCTGCTTTGTGCACTTGCCCTCGTATCTTGCGGCGGCGATAGTGAAACAACTGCAGAAGTAACTACAACTGTTGCTACTACTGCAAAACAGGATGAGACTGTTG
>JAXJVX010000108.1:0-2481 GCA_036308305.1 Acutalibacteraceae bacterium
GCAAGTGATGTTGTCACCAAGATCACCATCATTTACTCCGTTTGAGAGCCAACCCTCTGTCTTTGAATACCAATGAGTCATTGTTGCTCCCCACTTGATAAGGGCTTCACGCTCATACTCAGTTGTAGGAGCTTCTGTTGCCTCAGTTGCTTCTGTAGCTTCAGTTGCTTCTGTAGCTTCAGTTGCTTCTGTTGCCTCTGTTGCCTCTGTAGTTTCAGCAGCTGTTGTTGTAGTTGTAGTTGCATCATCACCAGATTCAACATAGAGATATACTTCGATCTCTACATTAATAAGACCTGAACCGTAGTAGTTCTGCATGATTACCTGAAGTGTGCCTGATGTGTAATCTACTTCGCTCATATCAAGAGTGAGTGTTACAGAGTTGCCGCCCTTGAGCCACGGACCGCTGTCGCCGCCTGCAAGAACTGTACCGCTCTTAACGATCTTTGTATGACCGCCGTCTGCTGTACCGCTGTCCTTGAGCCATTCGCCCTTACCAGTCATTTTTACTTTAAGCTGATTTCCTGCTGCTTCGATAGCTGCTTTATCAAGCTTTGTAACGTCAAACTGGATCTGATACTGCTGTGCTTTTGTTGATGCCGGGAATACAACATCTACTGCGCCTTCATCAGTTACAGTGATTGTTGAATTATCCATCTGGCTCTTGTATGCTGACTGTACGTCATGCGGTTTTACATCATCATAAAGATTGATCTTCTTTTCAGCTGCAGCTGCTGTTGTGGTTGTATCATCAGCTACTGTTGTAGTTGTAGCATCAGCTACTGTTGTTGTAGTTGTTGCTGCTGTTGTTGAATCACCTGCATTACCGGTATAAGCGTATACATCACTGATGGTTAAATCGGCTGCACCGTCACCTTCAGCGCCAAAGAATATAGTCGAGCTTGAGGTGGGTGTAACTCCGATCTCAGCAAATGACAGTACACATTCCGTTGTACCTGAACCAAGAGTAAAGTTCTTCTGAACACCATTAACCTTTACTACAAGCGCAGTCTTTTGGTTCGCCGAATTAGGTGTTACTGTGAATTTCAGTCCATCGTATGCCGCTATATTGTTATTGTTTGATGTGATAAGTTTCGCTCCGCTTGACTTTGTTGCGGTAATACAGTTTGTACCCTTTGTAAGAGTTGAGTTTTCATCCCAGTAATTGGTGTTTACATCCCAGTCGATGACTATGCTGGATGCTGTAGTGCCGCCGGTACTGCCGCCGTTTGCGGTTGTGGGTGTAGTTGTAGTCGTCGTTTTGGACGTTGTAACCGTCGGCATGACGGTGTTTCCGGAAAGAATGCTTATTACGCTGTCAAGATAGCTTGCCGATACGCCGGTATCATTCACCAAATAATTATACATCTGCTCTGCAAGCGTGCTGCCGGAGGCTTTCTTAATTTTAGGCAGATAATCATTCAAAGCATCGTGACCTCTAGAACCGCCGATATTTCCAAAATTAGTGAAGGAGAAGTCGCGCACTAGGTCAGACTCAGATACTCCGAGCAGACCATTGATGAGAAATGCGATAAGTCCGGTTCTGTCAGCTCCTGCGCTACAGTGGAATACAATCGGATAATTATTTTTGTCTGCAAGGATTGCAAAAACATCATTGACTTTTTCCTTGTTTCCCGTTAGTCGGTTACCGCCATTCACCATTGCAACATTATAATATTTCACAGAACTGCCGAGTGCGCTTGAACCGACTCCATTCTCGGTGGTCTCTCGAAGGTCTATCTCCGTCTTTATACCGAGGTCATCGAGCATAGTGCTTTTACCTGTATCTGAAATGGAGTCCAATTTTGCCGTGCGGTAGAGTAAACCCTGCTTGACGCTTCCGCTGCCTGTGCTCCAGCCACCGATGTCACGGCAGTTGGTGACCTTACTTATATACAGATTGCGCGGTGCAGAGCTTGAAGTTGTAAAACTACTTGTGCTGCTGACTGACGAGCCGCAAGATACCTGCCAGTAATACTTAGTGCCTATCTTAAGATTATATAAGCTAAGCGACTTTGAAGTCGTTGTATATGTTTTTCCGTCCGACAAATTGCTGTTTTCGCTGATTTTCACCGTATATGTTCCGCTGACACTTGACGTCCAACTCAAAGTGATTGCCTTCGGATGGCTCAATTCCTCTGCGCCTTTTGCGTACTGCAGGATATTCTGAGTTTTATCGTCCAACGCGCTTTGCTGCAAATCAGTGTGTATCTGCACGTTGTTGCCGAGGTCAGCAAGTTTTATATCAGACGACGCCGACGCGATTTGCAAATATGATGGCTCTAATGTTGTATCGCCTGTTCCTGTAAATCCGTAAACATTGCCGATTGTGAGATTTGCGGCTCCATCACCCTCAGCACCGAATAAGATTGTTGAAGATGATGTTGGAGTAATTCCGAGTTCATCAAAGGTTACTGAACATTCAGTAGTACCTGAGCCTAAAGCGAAGCCCTTTGAAACTCCATCAACCTTTACTACAAC
>JAXJVX010000109.1:0-1897 GCA_036308305.1 Acutalibacteraceae bacterium
GAATTGTGGAGGAAACCGGCACACCGGAAGATGTCTTCGGCAGTCCGAAATCCGAAAAAACCAAAGCATTTTTAAACAATGCAGTAAATTTGAGTTACTAAAGTAAAAAAAGTCCCGAATATTTCGGGACTTTTTTCATATCAAGGTATTATTTCTTCAGTTTGTTCTTATTTGACTTGGAAGCGGCAACAACTATTGCAAAGAGCGGAACTATTGCAAGCACGTTTGGAATAACCATAAGGTTATTGAACATATCCGCAAGCTCCCAAACAAGATCATTCTTGAAGAGCGAGCCAAGGAAAATGAATGCAACCGAAACTATCGAGTAAATAATAGTTGCTTTCTTGCCGAAAAGGTATTGGAAGTTGATCTTTCCAAAGAAGTTCCAGCCTATAATAGTTGTGAAAGCAAAGAACATAAGGCAGATAGCAATGAGTATGTTTCCTATGGTTGAGCCGAATACCTGCGAAAGTGCAAGCTGCATAAGATTTGCATTGGTGATCTCAACACCATTCAGCATTTCTCCTGTTTGTAAGCCGTCTGCAAGCACACCGCCATTGGTATAAAGAGTTGTGATAACAACAAGTGCGGTCATTGTAAGTACTATAAATGTGTCAATAAACACGCCTATCATTGCGGCAACGCCCTGATCGTGCGGCTTTTCAACATTTGCCATAGCATGAGCATGAGGAGTTGAACCCATACCTGCCTCATTTGAGAAAAGACCACGCTTTGCACCCTGGCTGATAGCCGCCTTGATAGCAGCACCTACAGAGCCTCCAATGATAGCTTGCGGGGCAAATGCATACTTAAATATCAAAGCGAATGCTTCCGGTACGTTTTTAAAGTTGATACACAAAACAATAAGTCCGATAAGTATGTAGAGAACAGCCATAATAGGAACTATCTTTTCAGCAACAGAAGCAATTCGCTGAATTCCGCCGATAAAAATGAATGCCGAAACAGCAGCAATAATCAAACCGATTATCCACGGCTCGATACCGAAAGCAGTGCCTGATGTCTGTGCAATTGAGTTGGACTGTACCATTGCACCGATAAAGCCGAGTGCGAGTGTGATAGCAACTGCAAAGAAGCCGGCAAGGAATTTACCGAACTTACCTTTATAGGCTTTTTTAATGTAGTAAACGGGACCGCCCGAAACAGTACCGTCTTCGTGAATCTCACGTGTCTCCTGTGCAAGTACAGCCTCGGCATAGATAGTTGCCATACCGAAGAATGCGATGACCCACATCCAGAATATCGCACCGGGACCGCCGATGAGAATAGCGCCGCAGGCACCGACAATGTTACCTGTACCTACCTGTGCTGCAATAGCGGTTGCCAGCGCTTGAAATGATGAAAGTCCACCCTTGTGCTTTTTGCCGAACAACGAAAAACCGCCGAACACTCTTTTCATTCCCTCGCCGAAGCAGCGAATCTGAACAAATCTTGTTTTGATGGTGTAGAAAAGTCCGGTGCCAACAAGCAGAATGATAAGGATATAGTCGGAAAGGTATGCGTTAACGGTCTTAACGGCAGAAAGTAAGAAATCCATGATCTGATCCATATTTTTTTCTCCTTATTAAAATTAAAAAGTTGCTGATAAACAGCAACTCTGGAAAATAAAGCAAAATATATTTTTGCACACTCTATCCTTTTGCCTGAGAGATTCGGCGTTTGCCTTGCACCTTCGGCACTCATTTAAGAGATTCTCCAGAGTTTCCTCCGCTTGTCAGTTATCCTGAAAGCATCAACGGTATTATCAACTTTGTCAAGTATATCACATTTGTATTACTATTTCAAGACAAATTTGTATAAATTCAGACCAAAAACTATTCCTCTTGCATTCTCGCAAGAGGAATAGTGCTTAAAATAAATATATTTCAGGCGGTAATTA
>JAXJVX010000110.1:0-5034 GCA_036308305.1 Acutalibacteraceae bacterium
CACCATTCCCATACAAAAGCGCCGCAAAAACGGGGATTTTCATTGATAATATCCCAATATTCCTTAAAGTCACCGGGACTTGTACCAAGTGAGTGCGAATACTCGCAAAGAACCAGCGGACGGTTTTCCTGCTTGTTTTCAAGATACTGACAGCACCATTCTGGGCTTGGATACATACGGCTGACTACATCAGTGTGATATGGAGTATTGGTATCCTTTTCAGGTACGCTTTCATAATGAGTGAGGCGTTCAGGATCACGCTGCTTTGTCCAGGAGAGCGCTTCAATAATATTATTGCCCCAGCCGGATTCATTGCCCATTGACCACATTATCACGCACGGTCGGTTTTTGTCACGCTCAACAAGACGCTGTATACGGTCAAGTATAGCATCGGCAAAACGCGGATCTTTGGCTATGATACCAAAGTCAGCTGTATTGTATCCCCCTTTTAGAGAAACTACGCCATGTGCTTCAACATCTGCTTCGTCAATAACATAGAATCCGTGTGCATCACAAAGTTGATAAAAACGTGGGTCATTAGGATAGTGCGAGGTGCGTACAGCATTGATATTGTTGGCTTTCATCAGCATTAAATCACGTAGCATATGCTCTTCTGTGACTGCTGCACCGACAAACGGATCTGAATCGTGACGGTTTACGCCGCGCAGCTTAATGGCTCTGCCGTTAAGCTTGATAACACCGTTATCAACCTTAAAATGCTTGATTCCGATCTTTTCATATATGTACTCGCCGTTGCATTCGATAAGCAATGAATATAAAAACGGAGTTTCTGCAGACCACAGATCGGGAGTTTCTACCGTGAATTCAGCGTGCCCTTCTTCATCAGCAGCAGCTCTGCCGATGGTAATACCATCCGGGTTCATAAGTATCAGCTTTGTTTGTTCCGGACAAGGTGCTTCGATATCAATGCTGATAGATGCATTGCGAAAAGCATTGTCAACGCTTGTGTGAACAAAATAGTCGGTAATATGGCCACGGGGACGTGTCAGAATATATACATCTCTGAAAATACCGGAAAGACGGAATTTATCCTGATCCTCAAGGTATGTACCGTCACACCATTTTAAAACGATAACAGTGATGCGGTTTTTGCCGCAACGAACTAGATCCGTAATATCTATTTCGGAGGTGGAGTGTGAAACCTGACTGTAGCCTGCAAATTCACTGTTGATGTAAAGATAAAAGCAGCTGTCAACACCCTCAAAGCAGATATATTTTTTCATGCTTTCACTGCTTTCGGGGATCTCAAACTCACGGGTATACACACCTACAGGGTTTTTGCTTGGTACATACGGTGGATCGTAGGGGATAGGATATTCAAAATTAGTATATTGATGACTGTCGTATCCGTGTATCTGCCAGTTTGAAGGTACGGGAATAGTGTTGTCCTCAGTCGGTGCTAAATGCACCTGATCTATGATATCCTGCGGTACCTCTGCAAGTGAGTTAAAGTAATCAAAATACCATCTTCCCGAAAGCATAATAACTCTTTCGGATTGCTCACGGTTTCCGCCGACGGCAGATGCTGCCGATGAAAACGGTATATAGTAAGAGCGAGGGGGCAAACAGTTTACATGTAATGTTTCAAGATCTTCGTGAAATTGCTGTAGCTTCATATCTTTCACTCCTAATCAATCTGTTTTAATATATAATTAACAAGCGAGTCAGGCTTATCTTTTTGCTTATATACTCTTGTTACACGGCTGGATATACTGCACACCGCTTCATAGTTTATAGTATTGTATTTGTCTGCGTATTCCTCTACGGTAATACCGCCGGCACCGAACAGTATCACCTCGTCACCTTGCTTGACATCGGGAATATCGGTAACATCTATCATCATCTGATCCATACACACTTTGCCGATAACAGATGCAGGCTTTCCTTTGATCGTTACAGTTCCGCAATTTGAAAGATATCGGGGATACCCATCTGCATAGCCTACGCTGACAGTTGCGATCCTCCTTACACTCTCTGCACAAAATGTTCTGCCGTAGCTCACACAGTCACCTGCGTTGATTTCCTTAACACAGCTGACTGCTGCTTTGAAGGTCATTGCTGCTTTAAGTCCGTATTTATCTCTGAAATATTCGGAAGGTTCAAGTCCATAAAGAATTATACCGGGGCGAACCATCGAAAGCTGCATTTTTTTTCGTGTCAGCGTTGCGGCAGAATTTGCACAATGCTTTATTTTAAGTGACAGACCTGCTGCTTCAAGCTTTGTTACAACATTGCAAAACAGCTCAAACTGGTGGTCGGTATGTTCACTTTGCTCGTCATTGCAATAATCAGATGTTGCAAAATGAGTAAAGATGCCTTCTGCAACAATCCCTTTTTGAGTAGCGGAAGAATATATTTCATCCACACTGTCTGCATCACTATGATAATAGAAACCAACTCTGGACATACCGGTGTCTATTTTGATATGAACTTTAACGCTGACATTAGCATCGATACAGCATTTTGAAAGTTGAGCGGCATATTCAGCACTGATAAGTGCTTGCGAAATATCGTACTGATGAAGCTCCCAAGCACATTCGGGCGGTGTGTATCCCAATATCAGCACCGGCTTTTTAATGCCAAGCTGACGAAGCTGTATAGCTTCTTCGATATTTGATACAGCAAACCAATCAGTGCCGAGCTTATCAAAAAAAGGCGCTATTTTTTCAACACCGTGACCGTAAGCATCTGCCTTTACGACTGACATTATTAAACAATCATCGTCCAACTTTGATTTTATAAGATTGAAATTATCGGCGATATTATCCAGTGATATTTCAGCCCAGGCACGCCGCAATAAATTACTCATGATTTTATTACCTTCTTGTGTGCAATTAATTAGATTTTAAGCATATAATAAATCTATATATTATTTTTTAGGTAGTGAATTTTATGATCTGTTACAACACAAAACAAAACGAAGAAAAACAAGAAACAGAAGTAGAGGATGTTGATGATTACATCTTCAAAAACGAGGATGTGAAACTTCATTCTGAGCGTTAAAGCTTATTCAACGGGACGGAATAACATTCCTCTTGTGAAGTCACCCGATGGGGATGAATTAGTTTTATACGCTTTAAATATATTCTCAATCTCTTCAGGAGTTTCGTCAGTAAAATAGAAAGCAGTTATGTCAACCTTGCCTAAAATTGACGGCTTATCACCAATGTATAACGGACGGTCATTGTAAAGCCTAGTTGCGCCGTCAGTACACATAAGCGGGAAAGTTGTTTTTCTGTCCTTAATACTGCACTCTCCGCAACTGCCGTGTGCTTTTGCAGGGCAGGTACGAAGCAGCATAAGCGGAAGCCTGCCATATGCAAAAATACCGATTGGCTTTGCGGTGCTGATTTTTGAAATTGCCGTTTCATCTGTTTCAGCACTCAATATAACTTCGTCAGCCTTGATGAAATCTGCACAGTAGGAATTAAGCACATTAAGCCCGGTCCCTGCAACGATCTTCATACCGAATTTTTTTATTAGAGACACTGCTCCAATGTTATCTGCCATAGCGTATTTAATGCCGAGTGACGCCATTTTAAATAAAGCATCTGCCACTCTTTTTTCGTCACCGAAAAAGTAAGCAGGTGTGCGAACAGCAATATTGAAGCCTTTGTTTATCGCATATTTTACCGTGTCAATATCCGAATATAGCGGAATAAACCAAAGGTCTGCATCCTCTTTGTTTGTAAGCTGCAATATATCGTTTACGATAGCGTATATCTTTTTTTCGTGTTTTGATTTAGGAGTTAATGATATATCGGGATATACAAACTCATACGGTCTGCATTCTGCTCTTTTTTCATAAAGCTTTTGTAAAAGCTCTGTTTTCAATGCATTGATGATCGATGCTTTTACACATAGTCCGTCATCTATTTCAATATCACATTGCTTTACTTTGAATACCGTACCGCCGCATTTCGTGAGCTTGGATTTGATAAATTCAGCATCAGTGGGTATGTTGAAAGCAGTTTCGGCGCATTCATCGCTTATAATTGATACAAAGTTTTTGCCGTCATCAGCAAAGAGCTTGATTTTTTCATCGTGCCTGATTTGTGCTTTGATACTTATTTCTACCGATTGCCGTTCTTTACGGTAAAGCTCGTGGATAGAGTTCTTGACCGACTTCGTTAACCCAACATCTTCATCGCTTCTTGTACCGAACATATCTGCATTTTTGGATGCTTTATAGTATCCGTCAGAAAAGCCAGAACGGGAAAATACTTTTGATAGGGTTGCTGTTTTACTTTCTAATTCGGGAGAATTATTACGGGCTGACAGCGCAGCGTCTACCGCAGCAGCAGAGTATTCAGGCGTTTTTAATCTTCCTTCAATTTTAAGTGAGGCGATACCTATTTTCTTAAAATCGTTAAAATAGCGGTAGAGGTTCATATCTTTTAAGCTTAGATCATAACCGTTACCACCTTTGACTGAAAAGGGGAGACGGCACGGTCCGGCACACATACCTCTGTTGCCGCTTCTGCCTCCAAGCACCGCACTGAAAAGACATTGTCCCGATACCGACATACAAACAGCACCCTGAACAAAAAGCTCCAGCTCAATACCAATTTCGTTGGCATACTGTGCAATATCTTCTATCTCATCTTTAGAAAGCTCTCTGGCAAGTACAACACGCTTGAAGCCAAGACGGTGAAAATACTCTACACCGCTTTTGGTATGAACCGAGCATTGTGTGGATGCGTGAAGCGGCAGTTGAGGACTTGCTTTACGGATAAGTGAGGCAAGGCCGAGATCCTGAATGATGATACCGTCAATACCGGCATTGGCTGCTGACTTTGCAGTAGCAAGTGCATCCGTAATCTCACTATCTCTTACAAGCGTATTGAGTGCCAGATAGCATTTCACTCCTGCTGCGTGGCAATATGAAACGACACCGCTTAATTCATCAAGCGAAAAATTAGCGGCTCTTCGTCTTGCGTTAAAGTTGCCTGCACCGAAATAGACAGCATCTGCCCCTGCTCTTACAGCGGCAATGAGTGCGTCCTTCGTGCC
>JAXJVX010000111.1:0-2553 GCA_036308305.1 Acutalibacteraceae bacterium
GCATTCTTCGGCGGATTCTTGTCAAGACCTTCCCACCAAACGGTGTTATCATCAAGATTATGAGCAACGTTTGTGAAGATAGTACCCTCTCTTGTAGAAGCAAGAGCATTGGGGTTTGAGTTTTCGTTAGTACCAGGAGCAACACCGAAGAAGCCGTTTTCGGGGTTGATAGCCCAAAGTCTGCCGTCCTCGCCGATACGCATCCAAGCGATATCGTCACCTACGCACCATACTTTGTAACCGAGCTTTCTGAACTTCTCAGGCGGAATGAGCATTGCAAGGTTTGTTTTACCGCAAGCTGACGGGAATGCTGCTGCGATGTACTTAACTTCGCCCTTCGGGTTTTCAAGACCGAGGATGAGCATATGCTCAGCCATCCAGCCTTCGTTTTTACCGAGGAAGGATGCGATACGGAGTGCAAAGCACTTTTTGCCGAGAAGTACGTTTCCGCCGTAGCCTGAGTTAACAGAGATGATGTAGTTATCCTCAGGGAAGTGGCAGATATATCTCTTCTCCTCGTCGATATCACATTTGCAGTGAAGACCTTTGATCCAATCCTCACTGTCGCCGAGAGCTTCAACAACTGCAGCGCCTACACGAGTCATAATAGCCATGTTGAGTACAACATAGATTGAGTCAGTAAGCTCGAAACCGATTTTTGAGAATTCTGAACCTACAGGGCCCATTGAATAGGGGATGATATACATTGTGCGACCTGCGTATGAGCCTTTTGCGATATCAAACAGCATCTTGTATGCCTCGCCGGGCTCCATCCAGTTATTTGTCGGACCTGCTGCTTCTTTTGTTTTTGCGCAGATAAAGGTTCTACCTTCAACACGTGCAACATCGTTTACTGCTGTGCGGTGAAGATAGCAGTTGGGGAGCTTTTCCTGATTGAGCTTAATCATTTCGCCGGTCTTAACTGCTTCAGCACGGAGAGCTTCAAGCTGTTCCTCGCTGCCATCAATTAAAACCACATTGTCGGGATTAACGAGTTCTTTCATCTCGTCGATCCATGCCAATACTGACTTGTTCTTGATCATTTTTGATTTCCTCCTTGTGAAAGTTAGACATTTTATAACTATCAAATGTCCCCATGATAATTATAGTGTTTTCATTATACCCCTAAAACCTCAAATTTACAATAGATTTTTTGAAGAATACACACTTTTTTCACAAATTTCATTAATTTGATAATTAACAAAAGGGCACAGACGAAGTTTTTATCAATTTTGCCTATGTAAATAGGGATAAGAAAAGACGGAAAGCATCATGCTTTCCGTCTTATGTGTCTTATACGCCCATTGAATAGTTGGGTGACTCTTTTGTGATGCTGATATCGTGCGGATGGCTTTCACGCAGACCTGCACCTGTGATTCTTACAAATTTTGCTCTTTCCTGCAATTCCGGGATAGTCTTGCAGCCGCAGTAACCCATACCTGAACGGATACCGCCTATCATCTGGAATGTAGTGTCTGAAAGTGATCCCTTGAACGGTACACGACCTTCAACGCCTTCCGGAACAAGCTTTTTAGCATCCTCCTGGAAGTATCTGTCCTTACTGCCGCTGTTCATAGCAGCAATAGAACCCATACCACGGTAAACCTTGAACTTTCTGCCCTGGAACATTTCAACCTCGCCGGGTGCTTCTGCACAACCTGCGAAAAGTGAGCCGAGCATACAAGCGTTTGCGCCTGCAGCAAGCGCCTTTACGATGTCGCCGGAATACTTGATACCGCCGTCTGCGATAACCGGAACATCATACTTAGAAGCAACACAAGCAACATCATAGATAGCTGATACCTGCGGAACACCGATACCTGCAATGATTCGTGTGGTACAGATAGAACCGGGGCCAATACCTACCTTAACAGTGTCTGCACCGGCATCAATAAGAGCCTTTGCAGCCTCAGCAGTTGCAATATTGCCGGCAATAAGAGTAACATTCGGATAATGTTTTTTAATATTTGCAACAGCATCAATAATGTTTTTGCTGTGACCGTGAGCAGAGTCTAGTGAGAGTACATCTACCTGTGCGTCAACAAGTGCAGCAACTCTCTCCATATAATCCTTTGTTACGCCAATAGCAGCACCGCAAAGCAATCTGCCGTCTTTATCACGGGCAGAGTTCGGAAATTTAACTGCTTTCTCGATATCCTTAATTGTGATAAGTCCCTTCAAAGCACCGTTCTCATCGACAAGCGGAAGCTTCTCGATCTTATGGTGACGGAGGATCTCCTGCGCCTGCTCAAGTGTTGTACCGACAGGAGCTGTGATAAGATGCTCCTTTGTCATTACATCCTTAATTTTCTGGTTATAATCGGCGTTTGTCATAAAGCGCATATCACGGTTGGTGATAATGCCGACGAGCTTGCCGTTTTCACATATCGGAACGCCTGAGATCTTGTATTTACCCATAAGCTCTTCTGCATCATATACAAAATGCTCAGGTGAGAGGAAGAACGGATTTACGATAACACCGTTTTCAGAACGCTTAACTCTGTCTACCTCGTCACACTGCTGCTGGATAGTCATATTTTTATGTATTATACC
>JAXJVX010000112.1:0-2977 GCA_036308305.1 Acutalibacteraceae bacterium
CTAGAGCCTGATGCTGTTGTATTTGTAACAACCTGACCGCTGCTTGTTGTGGTTACAGTTGCGGTTGTTGTACCAACTGTAACGCCTGAATCCTCGGTTTTCTTACCGCCGTAAATTGGATCATCGATCCAGTTCTGTGCCATATCAGCACCGTCAGATAAGCCTTTGCCATACCAATAGTTGTATGAGTCAAACAAAGTTTTGTTGTGGGTAGCGCCTGAATTAGGCTTCTGATATACACGGATATAGTCTATAAGCAAGTGCTGCGGCCATTCATCCGAATAAAAACGATATTCTGTACCTGCACCGCCAATAGCATAGTTAAGCAGGAAGTAATGTTCAAAATCATTGAAAGGGTTACCCTCTGTTTCAAGCTGTGTTTTGTACATTTGATACCACTCATTATTGGTACCACCGCATTTCTGTTCAGCTTTTTTCAAGAGAGCTTCATCTGATGTATCAACAGTAATACGAACTTTGCCGTCCATAGTGAACTGGATCTGATTTTCTTCCCAGATCATACCATAGGTATGCCATTCATATCCAAGTGGCTGACCCTTTGGGTTGTAGATGTTACCCGGATCAATAGGCATATCATGGAACTTACCATCGTTGGTCTTTGGACCACAATGAAGATGAACTTCGTATTCTTTATCTTTATTCTTTTTTCCAAACGGTGACTCTGGTTCGTTTGCAGAGTTTACGCACATCATTTCCATGAAGTCGATCTCACCGCAAGCAGGCCAGTTTGAACCGCCCTTATTAGGATCTTCACCGTATTTATCCCAGCCGCAGGTCCAGAATGCCGGCCAAGATGAGCAAGCAGTAGGAAGCTTCGCTCTTACTTCAACCATACCATATTTGAAAAGTTGCTTACCTGAACCTTCAAGTGACGCACTTTTTACATCTCTGGTCTCCTTTGAAACCTGACCTGCCGGCATAACATTACCTCTCTCATCAACAACAGTACATTCGCCGAGGATGTCAAGCATACCATCGTGAACAGATACATTGTTAAGCGTATAAGTCTGTCTTTCACCATTGCGGACACCCTGATCAAGTGTCCAGTTCCAAGGGTTTACACCGGCACCGTCAAACTCATCTGACCAGACGAGCGTATAATCGTCTGCCAAAACGCTGGGTGCTGCCATAGCTCCAATTACAGATATTATCATTACAAGTGATAATATAATACTTAATATTTTTTTCATAAATAATTCCTCCTTAATCGAAATGCACAAAAATCATCAATAAGATAGATTTGTTTAGGCTATCTTAATTGTAAATCAATATTTACCATATCACAATAGTACTTAACGGCTGTGTTTCAAGACTCAAATTCACCGTATTGGTGAATTTGAGTCAAAATAAAACTCCTTCCGTTTACACTCGGAAGGAGTTTTAAAATTTACTTATACTTTATACTTTTCAGCCGTTTTTTCCGCATCCCTGACGATTTTGCGGAACCTCTCATTATTACGAAATTTTTTAAGATCGTCCGCCGAAAAATAATCATTGAATATTTCGGGATATATATCGTTGGTCTTTCCTGTTTTAAAATTAAGCCCGTAAAACCAACTGTCAGTAAACCTTTGCATGGATTTGGAATAATACTTTTTATAATAATCTGCCGCCATATCAAGCGACGAATACGCAGCCTCGACATTTCCCATTCGCCAATGGCACGTAGCAATGCGTGCACTTGTTCTGCAGGCAAGAGCATTGAATTCGCAGTAGTCGTGCCCGTTAAAACAAGCCTTTAATACATTAAGATAGCGCTCATATGATTCAAGTAAGCGGGAATTATCATATATACGTTCATAATGCTCGCACATGAGAAATAGCGTCTTGAATATCGAATACATCGTGCGTGCAATATAGACATGCAGATTATCGTCATCCGAGGCAATGCAAGAAAGTGTTTCAAATGCGCCCCATATATTCGGCTGATTGTTTGCAAGCTCCATAGCTTTGTCAAGCTCGCCGATTGCAGTATAATATTTTACCATCGTAATGATTACCGCATATACACGGGCACGATCCGGGCATTTGGAGATAACCCGTGAACTCAAGGTTTCAAGCAGGTTAGCATCGTTCGGATCGTTTTCATTGGCAAGCGAATTGATATACCACTCTGTTATTTTATTGCTGTTTGGTAGCTTTTCATGCGCCTCAAAGATAAGCCGTTTTGCTTCCTCGTAACGATGGTTGAAGATAAGAGAATTGTACTTTTCTTCCACTAATGCTTCGTATTTTATATCATTTGTGATGCGATCATAAAATAGCTCGTCGATCGAAACGCCGAAGAACGCCGCAATTTTTGGCAGCGTATATACATCCGGTACACGGCTGCCGTTTTCCCATCTAGACACGGTCTGGTGACTGATATGCATATACTCGGCAAGATCACGCTGCGTGATATTATTCTGCCTGCGGAGTCGCTTGATATTTTCATTGATACTATATTCCATATTCTACCCCATCATATTCATTAATATAATAAAAATCCATATTGTCGGTCAGCTTCATCACAAAAGTATAAAATGCTTTCTGCGACTTTCGATAATGCCTTCCCGACACAGCTTACTGATCTCTGCAGACAGACCGCTTCTGTCTACCTCAAGATAATCAGCAAGCTCCTGACGGTCAAAAGGTATATCAAAACTGCTGCTGTTTACCTTTTTTGCATAAAGCATAAGATATGTCATCAGCTTCTCACGCGTTGAACGCTTGGAAGTCACCTCTATTTTTTGTTGGAACATAATAGCTTTAGTGGCAAGATCCTTCATCAGATTGAAGATCAGCTGCTGATGAAATCCGCAATTGTGTTGGCAGGTGTGCAATATATGATCACAATCAATGAGCATAACTTCACACTGTTCACTGGCTATCACCTCAACCGGCAATGTTCGGAGTTCAGCACAAGCAAAAGCTTCGGCAAAAACCTCACATGGCGACACGACCGACAGTATACTTC
>JAXJVX010000113.1:0-4420 GCA_036308305.1 Acutalibacteraceae bacterium
CATTAAGCCCGGACTCCAGGATCTCTGTGTATCCCGTACCTCGTTCAAATGGGGCGTGCCGGTAACTTTTGATGACAAACATGTTATATATGTCTGGATAGATGCGCTTTCAAACTATATTACTGCGCTCGGTTATGATCCTGACGGATCAGGCGAGCTTTACAGTAAATATTGGCCGGCGGATGTTCATATTATCGGCAAAGATATCGTGCGTTTCCACACGATCTACTGGCCGATAATGCTTATGGCACTCGGCGAGCCGTTGCCCAAGCAGGTCTATGGTCATCCGTGGCTGCTTTTCGGTGAGGACAAGATGTCAAAATCGCGTGGAAATGTTATATATGCCGACGAGCTTACAAAGAAATTCGGTGTTGACGCAGTTAGATATTACCTGCTTTCGGAAATGCCCCATGCAAACGACGGCTCTATCACCTATGAAACTATGATCGAGCGCTACAATTCAGATCTTGCGAACACACTCGGCAACCTTGTAAACCGTACTATCGCAATGCAGAATAAGTATTTTGACGGCGTTATCATGTCTCCTGACTGCAAGGAGGAACTTGACGATGAGCTTATCAATTGCGCTTATGACACGGTAAAGGCAGTTAATAAATATATCAATGAATACCGTCTTGCGGATGCAGTTGACGCTGTGATGTCACTCTGCAAACGTTCAAACAAGTATATTGACGAAACTGCACCTTGGGCTTTGGCAAAGGATGAGGACAAGAAGAAAAGGCTCGGTACGGTGCTTTATAATCTGCTTGAAAGTATCAGATTTATATCCGTTTTGCTCACTCCTTTTATGCCTGATACCGCAAAAGAAATTCAAAAACAGATGAACTGTGCCATCACAAGCTATGAATCACTTAAAAAGTTCGGTGCATTGACCGAGGGCAGCAAGGTTGGCACACCAAGCGTGCTATTCTCACGAATTGACGCTGAAAAATTCCTTGAAGAGGTTGCAAAAGAGCGTGAAGCTGCCCAAAAAGCTGATGAACGACCGGAATTTGTCGCATTCCTTGATGAGATAGGAATAGATGAATTCGCAAAATGTGATCTGCGTGTTGCAAAAGTGCTTGAATGTGAGCCGGTCAAAAAAGCCAAAAAGCTCCTTAAACTAACACTTGATGACGGAAGCGGTACTCACCGTACTGTTGCAAGCGGAATTGCACAATATTATAAGCCCGAAGAGCTTGTAAATAAATCGGTGATCGTGGTTGCAAACCTAAAGCCGGTAACACTTTGCGGCGTTGAATCAAGCGGTATGATACTTGCAGCTGACACGCCTGACGGAGTTAAAGTGGTATTCCCTGAGGGTATCCCTGCCGGCTCAAAAATAAGATAGATAAATGCCTTCCCTTAACGGGGGAGGTATTTTCTTTAACGGTTTGCCCAATAACTTATACATATTTTTATTGACAATTACCAATTTTGAGTTATAATATAATTTACAACTCTTTTTATAGGAAATGGAGATTATTTTATGGGAGATTATTTAATTTTGGCAACATTCATCGGTGCTGCACTTGCTTTGCTGTTTGCGTTTTTTACAGCGAGAAAAGTGCTGAAATTTTCTGAGGGTACTGAAAAGATGCAGAAAATTTCTCAGTCCATCCGTCAGGGTGCCAACGCATACCTTAAAAGACAGTATGTGATAGTACTCGTTTTCTTTGCGGTACTGTTCGTTATTCTTGGTATAATGGCAATCTTCGGAATGCTCACCCCTTATGTACCGTTTGCATTCGTTACCGGCGGATTCTTCTCGGCGCTTTCCGGATATATCGGAATGAAGATCGCAACTCTTTCCAACGCTAGAACGGCAAATGCCTGCCGTGACGGCTTGAACAAAGGCTTGCGTGTTGCCTTTTCAGCCGGTTCTGTAATGGGCTTTACGGTAGTAGGTTTGGGACTGCTTGATATTTCTATCTGGTACTTTATTCTTAAAGTTATATTCGATCTTTCACCTGCTAATATCACCGGTGCTATGCTCACCTTTGGTATGGGTGCATCATCAATGGCGCTGTTTGCCCGTGTCGGCGGCGGTATCTTTACCAAGGCCGCTGATGTCGGTGCTGACCTTGTCGGTAAGGTTGAGGCAGGAATTCCTGAGGACGACCCACGTAATCCTGCCGTTATTGCTGACAATGTCGGCGATAATGTAGGTGACGTTGCAGGTATGGGCGCAGATCTTTACGAATCGTATGTTGGCTCTATCATATCTGCAGCCGCTTTAGGTGTTGCTGCATTCGGCAATATCAACGCACTTGCATTACCTATGCTTATTGCAACAGTAGGTATTGTTTGCTCGATAATTGGCACATTCTTTGTTAAAACAAAGGAAAATGCAAGTCAGAAATCATTGCTTAAAGCATTGAGCAGAGGTACAAATTTTTCGGCAATACTTATTGCTGTGCTTTCCTTCCCTCTCGTGTACTTTGTACTCGGTTCAGAGCATTGGACAATGTACTTTGCTATCTTCGCAGGACTCGTCGCAGGTGTGCTAATCGGTCAGTCAACCGAATATTACACATCTGACACCTATAAACCAACCAAGAACCTTGCAGACTCATCAGAAACAGGCTCTGCTACCATAATCATCAGCGGTATATCCCTCGGTATGCTTTCAACTGCGTTGCCGATAGTTATCATCGCAATCTGCGTGCTTGTTTCATACTTTGTATCGGGTGGTGGAAGTAACGCTGCGCTCGGTCTTTATGGCATTGCGCTTGCTGCTGTAGGTATGCTCTCAACTCTAGGTATTACACTCGCTACCGACGCATATGGACCTGTTGCTGACAATGCAGGCGGTATTGCCGAAATGGCAGGACTTGAAAAGGAAGTCCGCCAGCGTACAGATGCGCTCGACTCACTCGGCAACACCACTGCTGCAACCGGTAAGGGCTTTGCTATCGGATCTGCTGCTCTCACAGCGCTTGCTCTTATGGTATCGTATATTGACAAAGTAAATACTATTCCCGGCGGTGCAGAAAAGATCTCAAACCTTAGTCTGACTAATCCAACCGTGCTTATCGGTCTTTTTATCGGCGCTTGTCTGCCGTTTGTATTTGCTGCGCTTACAATGAAATCTGTGGGCAGAGCTGCGCAGAGCGTTGTGAAAGAGGTAAGACGCCAATTCAGAGAAATCACCGGACTTATGGAAGGCAAGGCAGATGCCGATTACGCTAAATGCGTTGACCTATGTACAAAATCCAGTCTTCGTGAAATGATACTTCCAACAGTTGTTGCAGTTGTAGTGCCCGTTATTGTAGGTCTTATCCTCGGCTGTACCGGTGTTGTTGGTATGCTTGCAGGTGCGACCGCATCAGGATTTTTGATGGCTGTATTTATGTCCAACTCCGGCGGCGCTTGGGATAATGCAAAGAAGTATATCGAAAGCGGAACTCACGGCGGCAAAGGCTCCGACTGTCATAAAGCAGCAGTCGTAGGTGATACCGTTGGCGATCCGTTCAAGGACACATCCGGTCCTGCAATCAATATTCTTATCAAGCTTCTTTCGATGGTTTCGATCGTATTCGCTTCACTGGTAGTGGCATTCAGCATTCTTTAAATCATAATAAGAAAACAAATCCGCCTTGGAAGTATAAACTTCCAAGGCGGATTTTTTATAGGGGATAAATAAATGGGTACAAATTTTAAAGTGCTGTTTGCGTATCATCGGGATCGCCGTTGCGTGCAAGATCATATTCATGTGACCAATCAAGATTGCGGTACTTCTCGCCTCTCGGATCGGTATTGATCCAATCAACGAGCAGATCGAGCATATCCTCTGTCCATGTATTTTTATCTATCTGTGCAGTTGTAAACTTATTCTGTGCGATCATTTCAAAGCCGAAATCGTCCTTAACGTGCGTTTTTTCAGCGCCGTCAACCACCTCTTCAACGAGATGTGCGGGAATAAACAGAACACCGCCGCCTGCGCCGAACACGATATCGCCCGGAAGAACAACCGCTTTACCTATTCTTGTAACGGTATTGAAGCCGGTCATAATAAAATCACGGATAGGAGTTGGGTCGATACCTCTGTAATATACCTGAACACCCTCGACCTGCTTCATCTGCTCAACATCACGGACACCGCCCCAGATAACACCGCCGCCAGTCTTTGTTTTGGTTTTGATAGCGGTTGTTAAGTTACCGCCGAGGAACGTTCCCTTGTATATCTTATCATACATATCAGCAACAACTACATCACCCTCAACGAGTGAATCGATGACCCATTGGTTGTAATTGCCCTTTCTTCCCTCTTCAGCACCCTTTGCAAACATTACTTCGTGCAGGTCCGGTCGGGTAGGAACAAAGTTACAGGTAACAGCACGGCCGATAAGCTTTCTGCCGTCATCATGCAAGGTTCTGAGGTCGCCCTCAAACTGGCTTTCATATCCTTTTAAAAATA
>JAXJVX010000114.1:0-9465 GCA_036308305.1 Acutalibacteraceae bacterium
CTCTACCATACTTTCATCGTCAGCCTCATTGACCAATTCGATAAGCACAAGCGCATCATCATACTCGCCTGCAAGATCAGTATAGCTTTTTTCAACTGCTTTAAGCTGGCTGACTTGCTTCAAAACAGACTGGGACTTTTCAACATCATCCCAAAATCCTTCTTGAGTCTGCATTTCCTCAAGCTCTTTGATCTGCTTATTTATAACATCAAGATTAAGCGCCTCTTTAAGCTCTGACAGCTCCGATTCATATGCCGAGATACGCTGTTTCTGTTCTTCACAAACTATCATAAAATAAACCTTTCTTAATTTAAGATTGCAGCAAGACTTACCCATCCGCCGTCATCATACCGTGCAGCTATCGAAAATCCGGCAGCAGTAATTGCTTCTATGACCTCGTCAGCTCGTGTGTCGATAATGCCGGATGTGATAAACACACCGCCTTCTTTCACAAAATCAGTGACATTATCACAAAGTCTTATAATAACATCCGCAACAATGTTTGCAATGACAATATCATATTTTCCGCTCACCTTGTCAGCAAGATCACCGTTAACAAATGTGAGTTGCGGCTCTTTATAACCGTTTTTTATGCCGTTTTCACGAGCGGTCTTTACGCTCAGCGGATCAATATCAACGCCAAAAGCACTTTCTGCGCCGAGCAGTAAGGCTGCAATTGAAAGAATACCGCTTCCTGTACCGATATCAAGCACCTTTTCGCCGCATTTCACATATTGCTCAAGCGCTGCAAGACAAAGTCTTGTAGTTGCGTGAGTTCCGGTACCGAAAGCAGCGCCCGGATCTATTTTCAGTATCTTGCGATTTGTAACCCCGACCTTTTCCCATTCAGGCAAAATAAGAAGACGCTCGCCTATCTCGGTAGGTTTGAAAAACTGCTTCCAGTTATTTGCCCAATCCTCTTCGTTGATTCCGACGGTTGAGATAGTATATTTAATCTGCTCATTATCAAGGCAGTATGATAGGAATGCCACAGCCTCTTTGGGATTTTCCTCCGGAGAAATATATATGTGGATTATTGCGGTTTCACGATCTTTTGCAATGAGCTCTTCATCAATAAGATCAATATGTGCTATTTCCTGTGCTCCCTGCTCAAGATCGGAGTAATCCTCAATATAAAATCCATATGGCACGACCATACACGCAATGTTACCTGCACGCTCAACATCATTGACCGAGATATTCAGTAAAATTTCAGTCCAATCCATAAACACCGTTCCTTAAAACAACACTAAATCCGACAGTACTGCCGGATTTAGTGAATAAACTATATACTATAAATTAGCGATTGAAAATAGAGATCACATCGAAGTCGTTTGAATCGTCTGTTTCAAGACCTGCAAATGTATCATTCTTCTTTTTCTGTGCATCTGAAGAACCGGTTGCAATAACAGTGATCTTAATAGCATCCTCCATCGACTCGTCAAAATCAAGACCCCAAATAATATTTGCATCGGGATGAGCTGCTTCACTGATAATGGTTGAAGCCTGTGTAACCTCATCAAGACCGATATCAGGAGAAGCTGTAATGCTGATAATGATACCGTGAGCGCCGTTCATTGAAGTTTCGATAAGCGGACTTGTGATAGCAGCGTGTGCAGCAGTTTCTGCCTTATCTCTGCCTTCACCATAACCAACGCCCATATGAGCATAGCCGGAATCCTTAAGAACGGTAGTAACATCGGCAAAATCAAGGTTGACTTCAGCTGTGTTGCTTACAAGCTCTGAAATACTCTGAACACCTTGACGGAGAATATCATCAGCCATCAGGAATGCGTTTTTAAGTGTGATCTTCTGCTCTGAAATGAGCTTAAGACGCTCGTTGGGGATAACAATGATACAGTCAACATGCTGTGAAAGCTCTGCAATACCCTTTTCAGCCTGCTTCATACGACGCTGACCCTCAAATGAGAACGGCTTTGTTACAACGCCGACTGTAAGAATACCCATTTCCTTAGCGATCTGAGCAACTACAGGAGCTGCACCGGTACCTGTACCGCCGCCCATACCGGCAGTAATAAATACCATATCAGTTCCTTTAAGTACATTTATAATATCGTCTTTTGACTCTTCAGCGGCTCCCTGACCAACTTCGGGATTAGCGCCTGCGCCCATACCGTGAGTAAGCTTCTCACCGATCTGAACCTTATGCTGAGCCTGTGATTTAAGAATTGCTGCCTTATCGGAGTTAACTACAACAAATTCAGCGCCTTTAACACCGGCATTGATCATTGTTGTAACAGCGTTACCGCCGCCTCCGCCGACACCTACAACTTTTATTGACACTACTTCATTCTCTTCATTTGAAATTTCAAACGGCATTTGTTTATCCTCCTAATATTTATACTAAAAGACCTAATTACACAATTACGCATAATCATTGTAACACGGTTCTTTTTAAATTTCAAGATATATTTTAATGTTTATATCAGTTTTTTTCGTTATATACCGCAATTTGTTCGGAATTTAACGCACTTGGCACGAAACTTGCACTCATATGGCTTGCTGATATTGCTGAAAGATCAAGAATACCCGTATCACGGTTATCTGTGCGAGCTTCTATTGTAGCTGCTGCATGAGCAAATTTTTTGTCTAAATTTGACGTGGTACCGAGTTTTAATACGATCTTATTGTCATATGTAACAAAAATATTCTGAGGATCGCTGATGCTGATAACGGTGATATTATCTATCTCGTTTGCATTTATCTCATTAATCAGCTGTGCAATCACCGTACTTGCATCAATATCCTCATCCGAAGCAAATGCTAAAAGGCTGCCGGGATCAGCATTTTGAACCTTTGCACCGCGGATGATTATAGCACTGTTATAAACCGTATCAGCAAGTTCAAGGCATTTGCCGCTGCTCGTAAGATACACATACTTTCCGCTCTGCTCTATCTGTGCATATACCGTTTCGCTCTCGACGGTTATCTGGATCTCCGACGGTAGCTTGCGCTTAACTGCTGCTGACTTGATATACGGTAAACGTGCCGACAGTTTTTCGCTGACAGAACCGGTATCAGCTCTAAAAAGATTATCACCCGTTTCAATACCACAGTTGGCAGTTATCTCGCTGACAGTATAGACACTTGCACCCCTCACCGTTATCTTTTCTACCGGAAAGAACACCGTAAGTGATAAAACTATGAGCAAAGCTATCAAGAACACACCACCGAGAAAATACATCAACGCCGGTGACGAACGGTGCTTTCTCTTTTTACTCCTTATTTTCTTTCTTTTTTGCATTTTATATTTATCCTAACTTGAAAATTATTCTCTTACTATATCGGCACCAACAGATGAAAGAGACTGTTCAATGCCTTCGTAACCTCTGTCTATATGATGCGTACAGGATATCACAGTCGTGCCTTCGGCACAGAGCGCTGCTATTACAAGCGCTGCACCTCCCCGAAGATCGGTCGCACAAACATTTGCGCCATGCAGACTTTCAACGCCGCAACAAATAGCACTTTGACCGTTGACCGAGATCATTGCACCCATTTTACACAGCTGCTCTGCATGACGGTATCGTTTTTCAAAAATCGTTTCATTAAACGCAGTCACACCTTTTGCAACGCTGCATACTGCCATAAACGGAGGAAGCGCATCAGTAGGAAATTGCGGATACACTCCGGTTTGTACTGATAATGGCGAACAAGGACGTTTATACGCAGAAATGACCATTTCATTATCATATGCAGTAATACCACATCCGCAAAGAGAAAGTTTTTCGCATATTGCCCGAAGGTGCTCATTTTTCACTCCGCAAAGACGGAGATTACCACCCGTCGCAGCAGCTGCACACATATATGTTACTGCTTCAATACGGTCGGGAATACAGGTGTGCTCCGCACCCATCAGATATGGAACACCCTCAATGAGTATTTTCTTTTCACCTGCACCGTAAATTTTTGCACCGCATTTGTTAAGAAAACAAGCAAGATCAATTATTTCCGGCTCACGGGCAGCGTTGTTTATTATCGTACTGCCGTCGGCGCAAACTGCCGCTAGCAAAATATTCTCTGTTGCACCTACACTGGGAAAGCGCAGAGTTATCTCGCTTCCCTGCGGTTTACCGTTACAGATATACATTTCCTGCTGTTGTGATATCGAGATTCCCATGCTTCGTAGTGCATCCATATGTATATCAAGCGGTCTTGGGCCAAGCTTGCATCCACCGGGATAATACACATTAGCAGTTCTGAATTTTGTGAGCATCGCACCGAGCAACAGTACCGACGAACGCATAGTCTGCATTATCTGTCTATCAGGACAGATAGCATTTGCCGATGTAGGATCTATCTCAACGGCATCGCCCTCTAGTTTCACCTTACAGCCAAAGCATGAAAGTATCTTTAACATATCATCCGTATCAGAAAGCCTTGGACAGTTATGTAATACAGATTTCGAATTACACATCAGCGTAGCTGCCATAATAGGCAACACGCTGTTTTTTGCACCGTGAATATGTATGTCTCCGCAAAGTCTGCGTCTGCCGTTTATAACAAAGCTCACAAACAACACTCCAATTCATAAAAACCTTTTCGGTTTATATTATGAAGTGCTGTTGCAAAGTGTTAATATTATCTTTTATTTTTTAGATAGAGCGAGTTTATACAATCATAAATTCTGTCATTTGAATCAACAACTGCCATACTTTTTGCTGCTTTACTCATTTTTGCAAGTGCCTCCTTATCTTCGATAAGAGACAGCACTTTCTCTGTAAGAACATTTGTTGAAAGATCCTTTTCTTCAACGATTATAGCAGCACCCTTGTCTGCAAGGGTTTTGGCATTAAAGAACTGATGGTTTTCTGCAACATTGGGTGACGGAATAAGTATAGACGGCTTACCCTGCACCTGAAGCTCTGATATAGTTGATGCTCCTGCTCGGTTGATTACTAAATCAGCCGCTGCCATACACAGATCCATATCGTAAATATACTCTGTTATGCGTAAGTTATCCAAATTCTCATAATCAACGCCCTTTGATCTGATAAGCTCCGGCATAAAAGACATGCCATACTTACCGATAGCGTGAAAATGATAATACTTTTTTGTATTTGCATGAGCGGCAAGCACATCGGCTACCGCTTCATTGACTGCTCTTGCACCGAGGCTTCCGCCGAGCGAAAGAATCATTGGTCGGTCATCAAGTCCCAAAGCACGCCTTGCCTGCTCTTTTGTGGTGTTGATGATAGAAGCACGAACGGGATTGCCGGTAACAGTATACTTACGATTCTCCGGCAAACGGGATACCGCCTCCGGCATTGCTACCATAATTTCATCCACATATTTACAAAGCATTTTTGTTGTAACACCGGGAAAAGCATTTTGCTCATGTGTTGCAGTTTTAATGCCCAGCTTATGTGCCTTGCGAAGCACAGGACCGCATGTATATCCACCCGTACCAACTACAATATCCGGATTCAATTCCTTAAGCAATTTAGCCGACTGTGAGCTGGATAAGAAAACCTTATAAACCGCATCAATGTTACGCTTAATGTTTTTAAGTGTTAATTTTCGCTGAAAACCGGCAACATCAATAGGATAGAATTTATAGCCCGTTTTCGGAACCAGTGTAGATTCCATTCCGTTTCGATTGCCGATAAAGCTGATCTTTGCATCAGGTCTTCTCTCCTGCACTTTACCTGCAATGGCGATAGCAGGATTAATGTGTCCGCCTGTGCCGCCTGCAACAAATACTATATTCATACTTTACTACACCTACTTTTTCTGCAAATTGCTTTGGCGTGATACCGATAAGATTATTCCCATCTGGAACAACAGCATTACGAGCGATGTACCGCCGTAACTGAAAAAAGGAAGACTGATGCCGGTATTCGGTATCGTGTTGGTAACTACCAATATATTGAGCGCCGCCTGAAGTGCCACCTGAAATGATAATCCGATCGAAAGATATGCACCAAATTTATCAGGTGAAGAAAGCGCTATTACAAATCCCCGCCAAAAGAGCAAGGCAAATGCCGCAATTATAAGCAATGCACCGATAAGTCCCAATTCCTCGCATACGATAGAAAAAATGAAGTCGTTTTGCGGCTCAGGTACCCAAAGGTACTTCTGCTTTGACTCACCAATTCCCTGACCCATTACGCCCCCTGAGCCGATAGCCAAAAGCGACTGTATGGTCTGAAATCCCTTGCCGAGCGGATCGTCCCACGGATGTAGCCAATACTGAATACGGTCACCACCGTAACCAATAAGTCCTGTTAAAATAGCAACAATGCCACCCGCCGCACCAACACCGACAAGCCCTGCGATGAAACGAAGCTTCATACCGCCAACAAAAAGCAAAACCATGCCTATTACAAACACAAGTATCGTTGCAGAAAGATGCTTTTCCGCAATAACAAGTCCGCAAACAACCGCAATCAGCCCCATCATTTTAAAAATGAATTTTGTTTCCTTCATACGCTCGTTGTGGCGTGACATATAATATGCAAGTATAAGGATCAAAGCGAATTTTGCTACCTCTGACGGTTGAAATGTGATAGGTCCTATTGCAAGCCAGCGTTTAAAACCCGGAACTACCTCCGGTAAAAATAATACGCCAACAAGCATAATAAGAGCGGCAATAAATATTGGCCATGCAAGATTTTTAAACCAATGGTAGTTGACTCTTGATATAATATACATAGCAACGAGTCCTATGAGTGCAAAAATAAGCTGACGAGTTATAAAATGGTAACTGTTGCCTTCATAGGTAAGAGCATATGGTGCGCTTGCCGAAAACAGCATAACAAGACCTGTTGTTAGAATGCCGAGCACGAGAAAGAAAAAGGTAAGATCCATCTTGCCTTTTACAAAAAATGCGGCTTTAGGCTTATTCTTTCTTAAAATTTCCTTCTCTTGCAAGGTAAACTCTCCTTTAAAAATTTATATTATACAAACATCAATAGTCCTGCAATAACGCAGCCGATCAATGCAACCAGCGAAAATACTACTACTATTTTGTTCTCGCTCCATCCGCTCATCTCAAAATGATGATGGATCGGGCTCATTTTAAATATACGCTTTTTTGTGCGCTTATAGTATGAAACTTGAATTACAACACTCATCGCTTCGCATAGATAAAGTATTCCTGCAAAGAACAACAAAACAGGTCTGTTGATTGCAAAAGCAAAAGCCACAACTATTCCGCCGAGGAACATTGATCCGGTATCGCCCATAAACACCTTTGCCGGATGCATGTTCCATACAAGGAAACCAACAAGTGCACCTGCGAGAGATGCAGCAACTAAGCTATATCCACAAAGATACAATGACGATGCAGCACACATAAAGAACAGCGATACTACAACTGTTACTGATGATGCAAGTCCGTCTACACCGTCGGTTAAGTTGACTGCATTGGTAAACCCGTAAATAAATACGAGTGCGATCGGCCAAAACAAAAGACCGAAGCCGCTTGTTATATCTATCTCGCCGAAGAATGGCAAGACGGTTGTTCTCATTCCGCCAAGGAACATTGTATAAAGATATGCAACCGATACAAGAAGCTGCAAAAATGTTTTCTGCGAAGCCTTAAGTCCGAGATTTTGCTTTTTTACCGCCTTGATATAATCATCCATAAAACCGATGAACGACATAAGAAGAGCAAGCATTATACCTGCAATAAGCTGGACTAATCTCTGTCGGCTTACCGTTATCTCTGTTATAAGGCGCTCATTTCCCGGGATAACTGTTGCAAGAATATATCCGCAGACAATAGCAACGAGCATGCCACAGATGAACATAAGCCCGCCCATAATGGGTGTTCCCTGCTTGGACTTATGCCACTTGGGACCTATTTCTAGAATAGTCTGCCCAAAGTGCAATTTACGCAGAAACGGTATAAAGATATATCCTATTACTGCTGTAAATATAAATCCTATTATTGCTGAAATTGCCGGAATTAAACTGTTCATTATAACTCACTTCCTTATAATACAGATGCTATTACCTCACGCTCATCAAAATGGATCGTACCGGTATTCAGTATCTGATAAGTTTCATGTCCTTTTCCTGCAAGCAGGATAACATCATTACTTTGAGCGTTTTTTATCGCATACTCGATAGCATCACGGCGATTTTCAATAACCGTATACGGAGTTTTCGTATCCTTCATTCCTGTAAGAATGTCATTAATGATATCGGTTGGATTCTCGCTTCTCGGGTTGTCGGATGTAACTACAACAAAATCCGAATTATCAGCTGCGATCTCACCCATAATCGGGCGCTTAGTCTTATCCCTGTCACCACCGCATCCAAAAAGTGTCACAAGTCTGCCGGTTTTGATGGTATTCAACATTTTGGTTACATTTTCAAGCTCATCAGGAGTATGAGCATAATCAATGATAATAGTAAAATCACGGTTGGTAGGAACAACCTCAACTCTTCCCTTAACGCCATTTACAGAGCAAAGATTCTTAGTAACAAGTGCAAAGTCCATACCGAGTGCAAGACAGCATACCCCTGCCGCCATACTGTTATAAACGGTAAATACACCTGGGATATTCACTTTCACCTTACCGATATTACCGTCGGCAACAAGTGCATAACTCACAGAATCAGCTTTGTATATAATACTCTCTGCGGTATATGTTGCGGTATTGCTTTTTGCAGAATAAGTATATACGGGACATTTGCATCTTTCAATAAACTTATCTGAATATTCATCATCAAGATTAATCACGGCGCTTTTACAGTTTTGGAACAAAATCGCCTTTGCTTCAAAGTAATTATCCATTGTGATATGGTAATCAAGATGATCCTGTGTAAGATTTGTGAAAATAGCACATTCAAACTCTATGCCGTACACTCTCTTTTGATCGAGAGCATGAGATGAAACCTCCATAACAACATAGTCGCAACCGCTTTTCAGCATAAGAGCAAAAAGTGAGTGAAGCTCGTATGCATCGGGGGTAGTATTTTTTGCAGGCAATGTATCATTTCCAATGACATTCTGTATGGTACCTATAAGACCTACCTTATGACCTGCCTTCTCAAGCATAGTCTTGACCATATAAGTAACAGATGTTTTACCGCTGGTACCGGTAACGCCGATAATTTTCAGCTTCGATGCGGGATCGCCGAAATATGCAGCACACATAGCAGCATATACAACACGGCTGTCATCAACGATCATCTGGTTATCAAGACCAAGATCCTTTTCACATACTATCACAGCCGCTCCTGCCGCTACCGCTTTATCAGCGAACTTATGACCATCCATTGCACTACCGTTAATACATACAAAAACGGAATTTTTAGTTACCTTTCGAGAGTCACAATAGACGCCTGTGATCTGTATATTTGCAAACTTTTCAGGTGAATTTTTATAAATTTCAGAGAATTTCATTAATATCCGTCCTTTCTAATCCGTTGCCGCCCCACGGAAGCTTACGGTGATTATTGTACCTGCTTCAACGCTGGTTCCCTTCTCGA
>JAXJVX010000115.1:0-3093 GCA_036308305.1 Acutalibacteraceae bacterium
CTTGTAATTCATTCATTTCTTCTGACATTTTTCTTTTCTTCCTTTCGTTTGGTGATGCCGGGATTTTAAAATAAAAAATCCCAAGCAAATACAAAGTACTTGCTCAGGAGTGCATTTAACACGGTTCCATCCTGATTACGGCTGACGCCGTCGCTTGATTTTGTCCTTTTCGCAGACTCACGGTGGATTTACTGAGGCAACTGCCCGTTCTGCCACTGCTCAAAAGTGGTGTTCGCCAAAACGGTCTGCAGGAACACTTCCAGCCACGGTATCCCCTCTCTTGTCGCTTTCCGGTGTTTTGGCTACTGTCTTTTTCATAGCACTAAATTATGAACTAATTATATCACTTTATTTGCATTTTGTCAAGACTGAAATAATATCAAAAAATAAAAAATAGGAGCCTCGAAACAAACGGTTCAAAGCTCATAATGTTATTGGGATTTATCTGACTTCCCAATTAATGATCGCACGATACAGCAACACAACTCCTGCGCTTAACAAAGCTCCGCCGATAATGTCGGAAAACCAATGCACGCCCGAAATAAGTCTGCCTGTTACCATAAAAACAGTGAATACGGTAATCATAATGTTTACACATTTCTTAAATCCGTTGTTTTTGATGCGTGTGTTAAACTGCATTATAGCAGTCGGCATAACGCACATTACAAGCATGGTCGTTGATGAGGGATAAGATGCTTCTAAATTACCGTTTATAAGTATCGGTCTGTAATTTACAACGAACATTTCAAAGAAGATGTACAATGCCATCACAACGATATAAAAACCGCCAAGGATGAGGATGCCGTAATCGACCTTAAAAAGATTTTTTCTCTTGATCCATTCGCATAGTCCTGATATGCCAAATCCGATTATAAAACAAATCGGAACAATCCCGAGCCAATCCGTAATGGTGTAGAGTGACATATGTATTCCTGTAATGTTGTGAATAGCCTTGTTGAGTGTTGCAAAACCGACACTTGAATCTTGCGGTCCGATTGCTCCTACATCGACAAAACGAAGAGCTATTGTCCAGATAATAAATAACACAAGCAGCCCTGACCCAACGCAAAAACTTTTTCTTTTCATTTTTATCAACCTTCCTGATTTGTATTTGGCTTTCGCCTGAATACACTTTACAGCAAGGTATTTTATATCTCAAGAATTGCACCGTCACATTGCTGATACTTTCCGTGTCATTACCATTTCACAAGCATTAATACCTTTATTATAAGGAATACAAACAGGAACGCTCCTGCATAGGGTTGTGAGCTTATGATGAACAAAAGCACGGCAATCACATTTAATATAAGTGATATTTTATCTCTGTTTTTCGCCCAAAATATCTTTTAGCAGTTTTGAAATGTAAGTGTTATGATACCGTATACTGCAATACTGCTTACAATGGCATAATATGCAATCCTTAAATAATTCTCAAATCCGTCTAAGTATAGTAGCGAAACAGACTGCACTGTATCCCCTGCTTTTTGTCCGAAGAATGGCAGGAAGAAGAACATCAGAATACTTGTATCCAAAAGACCTGATACAAGACTTTTTAAATGCTTTTCTTTTTGCTTATTATCTTCTTCAGCAATACTCAAAACTTCATCACCTGATAAAAGTTCGTCTATCGTCACCGAAAAATACTTTGCTATTTCTTTAAGCGAATCTATATTTGGATATCCTCTGCCTGATTCCCACTTTGAAATTGCTGTTCGGGACACATATAGATCTTCTGCAAGTTCTTCCTGAGTAAGTTTTTTGTTTTTTCTTAATTCCTGTAATTTTTCGTTGAATTCCATAATAAATTACTTCCTGACCTGCTTTTATGTAATTTCCCTATTCGGGAATATATAATTAAATTATCGCTGCAATTAACACACCTAAAACTGCACCTGCAAACACTTCTAAAGGAGTATGACCTAAAAGTTCTTTAAGTTTCTTCCCTGTTTCTTTTGTATCACCGTGCTCGGTTGATTTTACTATTCTGTTGAGAATCTTCGCTTGCTCTCCCGCGCTTCGTCTTACTCCGGTTGCATCGTACATTACCACAAATGCAAATGCGGCTGTAACAGCAAATAACGGGTTTTGAAAACCTGTTTGTAATCCCGTAGCAGTAGCAAGAGATGTAGTAAATGCCGCATGTGAACTTGGCATACCACCTGAACCCAGAAAGCGAGTGTAATCAACTTGTCGTGTTTTTATAAGGGAAATAGCGACCTTAATGGTTTGTGCAATAAGCCACGAAATCACGGCTGTTTGCAAAATTTTATTTGAGAATATATCAGCGATGTAATTCATTTAACTCCTTAATTGTTTCGGTCAATAAGATAATCTGTAAGCTTTAACAGAAAATCTGCCTTGTTACCGAACGGTGATAATGCATTTTTTGCTTTTTGCGAGTATTCTTTAACCAGCTCTTCTGATTTTTCAATACCGCACAATTTAACATATGTATTTTTATCACTTTCTTCATCAGAGACTATGGGTTTTCCTAACGTTTCAGAATTTCCTTTAACATCTAGGATATCATCACGTATCTGAAAAGCGATTCCGAGATTTTTTGCATACTCATCCATCGCATTAACCGCTGATTCATCCGCACCGGCAAGTATTGCACCGATAGTGCACGCACAGCGAATCAATGCACCGGTTTTTAATGAATGAATGTATTGAAGTTCATCAAGTCCGATAGTTTTACCTTCTGATTGTAAATCTACGACCTGACCGCCAATCATGCCCTCTGTACCGCTTGAATCTGAGAGGATTTTCAGGGCTTTTAAAGCGTTGTCGTTTTTGGAACGGACTGCTACTTCAAAAGCTTTGTTAAGAAGTGCATCACCTGCTAAAATTGCAATGTCTTCGCCGAATTTAATGTGATTTGTAGGCATTCCACGACGTAAATCGTCGTTATCCATAGCAGGCAAATCATCATGAATCAGAGAATACGTATGAATCATTTCAAGTGCACACGCAAATTCTTTGACAGATTCCCAGTCTTTATCAAATAATTTTGCCGCTTCCCACATCAGCATTGGTCTTAAACGTTTTCCGCCCGCAAAGACACTGTATCTCATAGACGTATATATAACAGAC
>JAXJVX010000116.1:0-6450 GCA_036308305.1 Acutalibacteraceae bacterium
GATCTCTACCTAGTGCAGGAAGGGATTTTATCAGATTGTTTGATACATAATTTGTATATTTTGAAAACAACCAGATTGAAATAATAAGACCTATACCGAGAGCAATAAGCTCTGTGCTGCCGAGCAGTGAATAGATATAACTCAAAGTTGTATTTAATGTCATAAATGACGAATTTGTCAGAGAAAGCGACATCAGTACGCCCAACACAAGGCAAACAAAAGAATATACACACATCAGTACAAACGCAAGCCGTGTGCGGTCAAATGCAGCACCGATACAGCTTGTAAAAGCTGATTTTTTAGTAGTCATACTGCACCTCCGTTGCATTGCTGTTTATGTATTCAAGTGTTTCTGTGTATGTATCATAAATATACATATCATAATAAGTATATACAAGCTCACCGCTGTTACCGTATCTTGCTCTTTCTGTAAGATATTTCAGCATAAAGTCGGCTTGTTCGGTTGGAGTTTCTAATACAAGTTCAAGATTGATATTATTTCCGTATAGATAAATTGTTTGCGCTTCACCATAATTTGATTCTTTAAACAAACTTATCATTGCCGTTCTGGTTTCGGGGGTATCTAAAATATCAGCACTTTGATTTCTTATCCATGAAGCAGGCAACGGTGTGTATAAACGTTTGTGCCAACTTCCGTCTTTAAGCTGATAATAGAACGCAGCATAATATTCCGGATATGTATCTATATCCGAATACGAGAATTCATCAGTACCGCTTATTGGTAACGATTTCAGTATGCTAATTTCAGATTCGGAATCATAGTCGAATATGTATAGCCAATAATCATCATTGACATTGGTACCGTCACCAAGTCCCCATTGTTCTTCATATATATCCGGATCACTTGAAGAACGGAAGTCTGCATATTGATCGATAAGCAGATCGCCGCTATAATATACATAACCCTCGTCAAGTGATAAAGTATCATTGTTGATAGAGGTGTTTATAAGATCGTTTGTTTTGATATTATTTACAATAGACTGATGAAGCGAAACTACTTTCTTTATAGATTCCTCTTCGGTATAACATACACGAAAGATATACGGTGTTGCGCTGTCCTCAACCGTTATTACATCGAAATATACCTTTTCAACCTTTGAAGCTGATGGTACATCATAAGTAATAAGCTTTGTTATACCGCCGTCAAGCAATGTAGATCCAAATGGTATAAGCGCACATATTATACAAGCAACAACAGGAACTATCGCTTTTTTTAGGTTCTTTATCTGAAGTGCAATAATAAACGCAACAGCGATTGCGCCGATAATAGTTACAAATAAAAGATATGATGGTAAAAATCCGAGTGATATGCTTATTGCAACAATGATAAGCACAGGTAAAAGAATCTTGAGCGCCGGCTTTATTGCAAACGGCCTCATCTCACCGAGATTAACTTTTTTAACAGATAATGCAAAGAATATAAATAATCCGATGCAAAGCAGTATGTTGACAATAACAGCGAACATATCGTAAGAAATAGTTGTAAAGTCAAGTCCGGTCAATGAACGGATAAGCGTTGTGATGAACCGTGTCGGCATAAAAATGCCGGAATCATAAAAGAAAGTCTGTGATGACGGGTTGATAGCAAAATAATCAACACCGAGGGCATTAAGTCCGATGTAATTGCAAATATAGCTACCACTAAAAAATGAAACTATACATTCTGCTGCAATTATCAAAGCAGTAGATATAAAGTTGCGGGTCTTTATCATCAAGGCAACTGCTAAAAGGTAATAGAAATACATCGGTAAAACAATTTCGGTAAATATCGATTTTATTGCATTTATGAATTGAATAGGCTCACTGAATTTGTCGATATTCATAGCAGGGAAGAATACCGCAAAGGAAAGCAGTGCACTTATTGCAATACAAACAAGACCGAACACCATTTGAGATGTCAGCAAAGAGAATTTGCTTATCGGGAGTGATAGAAATGTATCACTCTCATTTTTTGCAGTAAACGGTCTGAAGGAATATGCCGCAAATACAACAGCAGATAATACTACCACGCATGCAAAGGTTATGGTATTACCGTCTCCATAGGATATCGGACGAATATCATATCCAAAGAGTGGGTTGGAACCGATCGCAAATGAAATTGAAACCATTGCAACTGTAAATATCAGCGCTGAGAATACAAACGAATGTGTCTGCGAGCGAACAAAGCCCAGTATCGGCTTAAACAATGTCGATATCTTTGATTGCATAGCCGCTTTCCTCCAATTCGCTGACGAATGAATCCTCAAGGGTCATCGGTATAACATCATATTCTTTAACACCTTCATTTTTCAGCAGGTCAACAGTATCAGCTCTGCTACTGCTGAAGGTAAGAGTGTATTCACTGCCGCGAACCTTGTGAGATACATTGTACTTTTCAATTAGGGCTTTCGGCTCTACACCGCAGTTTTCTCCTAAAATTACTCTTGTTCGGCGATGTACTAGCTCATCCGGTGTTGTATCGGCAATAATATTGGATTTATATAATAAACACAAACGATCGCAGAAATGATCAATCTCGCGGATATTATGCGTTGCAACAATAACACAAGTGTCTTTTTCTCTTGCTATTTCGATGAAAAGTCTGATATATGTCTGGCGGGCAACTGCATCAAGTCCGTCAAACGCTTCATCAAGGAATATGTATTTTGCATTTGATGCTATGGCAGCATTCATCATTACCTGCCGCTTCATGCCCTTTGAACAAGCCATGATAGGCTGTGTTTTCTTAAGTTTAAAAGAGTCACAAAGTTCAAAATAAAGCTCTGTATTAAACTTAGGGAAGAAATGAGCATAGAATTTTGCTATATCTTTAACCGTAGTTCCGGCAAAATACAGCTCATCAGGGAAATAGAATATATTTCGCTTAACGGCAACATTGTCAAAAACATCCTCACCGTCATAACTGACGGTTCCGGAGGTTGGCTTGTAAACGCCGGTAAGCATTCGAATAATGGTGGATTTACCTGCACCATTAGAACCTATAAGCCCAAGGACGCAGCCACCGTCGACAGAAAAATTCATTCCTGAAACAGCGGTAAAATCACCGAATTTTTTCACAAGATCAGTAGCAATAAGCATTTTTAAAACCCTTCCTTATAAAAATAACGGCAGTGCATCAAATTAGCGCTGCCGTTTGTTTGATGCCAAATTTTAAGAGTTTTGTGACTTTATAACCTTGAGTCGTGAAAATTCTTCACGCTCTTTTTCTTCAAGAGAGTCGGAAATAAACTTAATAGTGGCTTCAAATTGAGGTATTATGATATTTTTTAGAGCGTTTGCACGCTTTTGCGTTTTCTTTATTCCTTGTGCAAGACGATAAATACTGTTCTCAATCTCACACAGCTTTACTGTAAGTATTTTTACTTCATCAAACTTTCTGTAAGCTTCATCAAGCTTTTCGTTGGTATATGAAAAGCCGTAAAGCATTTTTCTGCCGGAATAATCAAGACTTACAGTAGGTATATCAACACCCATGACACTGCGGTAATCAATTTTAATACCATTTTCAACAGGTACAGTCTGCGACAGCTCATCAATAATGCCGAGTGTAATATTTGCAAATTGGAGCGCATTATAGGCGCTGTCATATGCATTGTTGATCTTGTTTTGAATATCCTTTGCCGAGTCAAGCATTGACATAGTTTCGCGGATCAGTATATTTCTTTTTCTGTCCATTAACTCGAAGCCGGTTTTGGCTAACTCGAGTGATTTTTTGGTAGCAATAAGATTACCTTTGGTAGGGAACACCTGAGCCAATTCTGTTCAACTCTCCTTTCATCAATTATACTTTAGCACATATATATGTGTCAAGCAGCTTTCACAAAAATTTTTAATTAACCCTTATAGAATTTATCAAGAAGCTCATCGTCAACTCTGTCAAGCTCCTCTTTGGGCAAAGTACTTAAAATTTCCCATCCGAGATCAAGCGTTTTTTCTATAGAACGCATTTCAGAAAAGCCCTGAGCAATAAATCTCTCTTCAAACATTTTGCCAAATTGCATATATTTTTTATCGGTTTCAGAAAGCTCCTCTTCACCGATTACCGATGCAAGTGAACGAGCCTCCTGCACTTTTGCATAGGATGCAAAAAGCTGATTTTGCAAAGCCGCATGATCATACCGTGTATATCCTTCGCCGATACCGTCCTTCATAAGACGGGAAAGCGACTGAAGAATACCGACCGGGGGATATATACCTACACCGTCGAGCGAACGATCAAGAACTATCTGACCTTCGGTAATATAACCGGTAAGATCGGGAACAGGATGTGTGATATCATCATTAGGCATTGTGAGAATAGGGATCTGCGTAACCGAACCGTCTATGCCCTTTATCATACCTGCACGCTCATAAAGCGAAGCAAGATCGGAGTACAGATAACCGGGATAGCCCTTACGGCTTGGAATCTCACCCTTTGATGAACTGAATTCACGGCAAGCCTCTGCATAAGATGTCATGTCAGTCATAACAACAAGAATGTGCATATTGTGCTCATAAGCAAGATATTCAGCTGCAGTGAGTGCACAACGAGGAGTGATAATACGTTCAATAATAGGGTCGTTTGAAAGGTTAAGGAACATAACTACCTTCTCAAGAACACCAGCAGATTCGAATGAACGCATGAAGTAATCAGCAACGTCATTTTTTACACCCATTGCTGCAAATACAACTGCGAAGTTTTTGTCATTCGCACCTGCAATTTTTGATTGACGTACTATCTGTACCGCAAGCTCATTATGCTTCATGCCTGATCCCGAAAAGATAGGCAGCTTTTGACCTCTGATAAGCGTAGTAAGACAGTCGATAGATGAAATACCTGTCTGAATAAAGTTTCTCGGATATTCACGAGAAACGGGATTGATAGGTAGACCGTTAACATCTCTTTTGGCAGAAGGATAAATACTGCCGAGACCGTCTATCGGTCTGCCGACACCATCAAACACACGACCTAGAATTTCCTTTGAAAGCGATAATTCCATAGGTCTGCCGGAAAGTACAGTACTTGTATTTACAAGCGAAAGTCCCTTTGTGCCTTCAAAAACCTGCACAACGACTCTCTCGCCGTCAATCTGCACAACTCTGCCGATGCGTTTTGTACCATTTTCTAGGCGAAGCTCCACCATTTCATCATACGACGCGTCTCTTACATTATCAAGTATAACAAGTGAGCCGCTGATAGAATTAAGACCAAGATGTTCAATAATCATTATAGCACACTCCTTATCCTAAGATCTCGCTTACTGCGTCATCAATTTTCATTTTATACTCATCAAACTTTTCAAGATGGTCATTTTCCACCTCATATTTCATTTTAACGAGCATACTGAACATACCTTTATCTATCATTTTTGATATCGGCACTGACTTTGCAACAAGATCTCTGCCAATGTTATATAGATAAAGTATCGTTTCCATCATCTTGTACTGCTTAATAAGCGGTACATAAGTATCATCCTTGTGATAAGCATTTTGCTGCAGAAAGCCTACACGGATTATTCTTGCTATTTCAATTGTAAGCTTCTGATCGTCGGGAAGAACATCAGCGCCTATGAGCTTAACTATTTCCATCAAAGAATTTTCTTCACGAAGAATTGAAATTATCTCACTTCTTGCATTCATAAATCCGTCGTCTATATTCTCATCGTAATAGCGAGCTAATTCATTATCATATTCACTATAACTTGTGATCCAGTTTATTGCCGGATAATGTCTTGAATAAGCGAGTGACTTGTCAAGCGCCCAGAAACAACGAGTAAAACGCTTTGTATTCTGAGTTACAGGCTCTGAAAAATCGGCACCCTGCGGAGAAACAGCGCCAATTACGGTTACAGAGCCGTTAGAACCTGAAAGTGTTTCAACAAGTCCTGCACGCTCATAAAATTCAGATAATCGTGAGGGCAAATATGCAGGAAATCCCTCTTCAGCAGGCATTTCTTCAAGTCGTCCGCTGATCTCACGCATTGCCTCTGCCCAACGAGAGGTTGAATCAGCCATCATTGCTACATCGTAACCCATATCACGGTAGTACTCGGCAAGTGTGATACCTGTATAGATAGATGCTTCACGTGCCGCAACCGGCATATTTGAAGTGTTGGCGATAAGCACGGTACGGTCGGTAAGCTTTTTACCGGTTCGTGGATCAATTAGACCGCCAAACTCGTCAAGCACCTGTGTCATTTCATTGCCACGTTCACCGCAGCCAACATAGATGATGATATCAGCATCACACCATTTTGCAAGCTGATGCTGTGTCATTGTTTTGCCTGTGCCGAAGCCGCCGGGAATTGCCGCACTGCCTCCCTTTGCAACGGGGAAGAGAGTGTCAATTACACGCTGACCCGTAACAAGAGGTCTTTCAGTTCCGAGACGCTCACTGACAGGTCTTGGAACTCTGATGGGCCACTTCTGGCAAAGGGTAAGAGGTATGAC
>JAXJVX010000117.1:0-2605 GCA_036308305.1 Acutalibacteraceae bacterium
ACAGTAGTTTTTGTTGTTGACACAAATCTGTCAACGCTTGCAGATTTTCGCTATAAGCGCAAATATACTGCTGAGCGAGGTCAAAACGGCGGCGGTAACCGCTGCTATGGTAAGAGCGGGTCTGATACTATAATCAAAGTTCCGTCCGGCACAGTTATCAAAGAAGCCGAAACCGGAAGAATACTTGCGGATATGTCGGATGATGAGCCGTTTGTAGCTGCGAAAGGCGGCAGAGGCGGCTGGGGTAATATGCATTTTGCAACCGCTACCCGTCAGATACCTCGTTTTGCAAAGTCCGGCATTCCCGGCGAAGAACTCGATGTTCAGCTTGAACTGAAATTGCTTGCAGATGTTGGTTTGCTTGGCTATCCAAATGTAGGAAAATCCACACTTGTATCGGTAGTGTCCGAAGCGAAACCGAAGATTGCCAATTATCACTTTACCACGCTTACACCTGTACTCGGTGTAGTCCGTCTTGATTATGACACGTCATTTGTCATGGCGGATATTCCCGGTGTTATCGAGGGCGCAGGTGATGGTGTAGGTCTCGGGCATGAGTTTCTGCGCCATATCGAGCGTTGCCGTCTTATCGTGCATATGGTAGATGTATCGGGCAGCGAAGGCAGAAATGCTGTTGAGGATTTTGAAACGATTAATAAAGAGCTTGAAGTTTTCTCACCTGAGCTTGCAACAAGAAAACAGATAATTGCCGCAAACAAGGTTGATATGGCAACTGACGAGCAGATCGAGGAATTGAGAAAGTATGCTGATGATAGAAGTATACCGATATTTTTTATGTCTGCTGCTATCGCAGATGGCACTGCGGATATGATAAACTATATCGCAGCGCAGCTCGCAACACTTCCGCCGATGATCAAGTATGAGGCAGAACCTGCACCTGTTGAGCCAATTAAAACTCATCAAAAACGCACATTCGAGATCAATAAACTTGATGACGATGTTTATGAGGTTGTTGCAGATTGGCTTATACCCATTATGAATCAGACCAATCCAAACGATTATGAAAGTTTGCAGTATTTCCAGCGTGTGCTTATTCAGTCCGGCATTATTGACGGACTTCGCCGTGCAGGTATCAATGAGGGCGATACCGTTACCATCTACGATTTTGAGTTTGATTTTGTGAATTAGGGTGAAACGCTTTGGAAAACATTGAATTCAATTCAAAAACCGTTACCAACGATGCCTTGAGCTTTGTTGGCGATGCAGTTTATTCTTTGCTTGTGCGTGAGCGTTTGATAATGAGCGGAGAATGCCGTTCAGGCTCACTTCACTCCAATTCAACTAGATATGTAAGCGCAAGGGCACAGGCAAAGGCTTACGAAAGAATCAAGCACATTCTTACAGAGGCAGAGGCTGCCGTTTATAAAAGAGGCAGAAATGCACATAATAATAACACACCTAAAAACACTACTGTCGGTGAATATCATTCTGCCACCGGCATTGAAGCGTTGTTCGGTTATCTGTACCTGAATAAAGAGCAGGACAGAATTACATATCTATTTGATTTGATATGGAATGACTGATAAAGGGTGAAAAATCATTAAAAAGATCCTTGCTAAAATCACGGATTATTTAACTATCGTTGCCGGCGGTGCGCTTTGCGGAATTGCCATAAGCGTGTTTTGTGCGCCTAATGACATTGCTGCAGGGGGCGTCACCGGCATTGCTACAATTGTGAATATGTTGACAGCCGCACCTGTCGGCGTTGTCGTTATCATTATAAATATACCGATTATTCTAATTGCAGCCAGGAAATTCGGTGCAAAATTTCTGATTTCTACTGCATTTGCAACGGCAACTATGAGTATTATGACAGATCTTGCGGCAACATTTATTCCTTCCTATTCAGGCGATAAGCTGCTTTGTGCTGTTTTCGGCGGTGTTTTGCTGGGCTCTGGACTTGCTCTAATCTTTATGCGCGGCGCAACCACTGGGGGAGTTGATGTTATTGCAAAGATAATTAATATGCGTTATCCGCATTTTTCAATGGGCGTACTGATAATGCTGCTTGATGCAGTTGTTATTGTTCTTGCAGCAATAGTATACCGACATATTGAGAATGCGCTCTATGCAACAGTTGCGATATATGCACAAACAAAGGCGATAGACTTCCTCGTGTATGGTGCTGAACGTGGTAAGATCGTGCTGATAAACTCAAAGAACTATGATGATATCACTAACGAAATAATGCACGGGCTTCATCGTGGCGCAACGCTTATCAAGTCTCAAGGTGCATATTCAAAATCAGACAGTAACATTATATTTTGCGCTGTGCGTGCATACGAGGCTGCAAAGCTGCACCGTATAGTGCGTGAAAAGGATAAGGACGCCTTCGTCGTTACATTCGATGCAGGCGAGATAAAGGGAGAGGGATTTACAAAATGATAGGGATGCCTCCTGAGTTTTATGAGTGTATGAGAACAACTCTCGGAGCCGATTACGATGAATATATTTCTATGCTCGATAGTGAGCCATATCGCGGACTTCGTGTAAACACATTGAAAGCAGACGATGATACGGTAATGTCGCTGTTGGGGATCAAAATGAAAAAAACGCCGTTTTGCGATAACGGCTATTACATAAG
>JAXJVX010000118.1:0-2215 GCA_036308305.1 Acutalibacteraceae bacterium
CAAGGCAAAAAGCTTCGTGCTTTAGTCGAAGCCGTTCCGAAGCAGAACACCCTTATGCACGGTGACTATCACACCAATAATATTATGGTACAAAACGGCGAGCCTCTGCTTATCGATATGGATACCCTGTGTATGGGACACCCTGTATTCGAACTCGGTTCTATGTTTAATGCTTTCATTGGTTATTCCGAGCTTGACCATCAGGTAACGATGGATTTCTTCGGCTATACACACGAAACGGCAGAAAAATTCTGGGATATGTCTTTGAAAATGTATCTTGGCACCGAAGATGAAGAAGTGTGCAGAAACGTTGCAGAAAAGGCAATGATCATCGGCTATACCCGTATGCTTCGTCGTGCTCTTCGCCGCCCCGACGAAGCAGAAAGCCCTGCTAAAATCGCAAGATGCAAGGAAATGCTGGCCAAGCTTCTTGAAAAGACCGAAAGCATCTACTTTTAATTTCCCAAGGAGCGATGAACTATGAAAAATAAAACTTTAACACTCCCAGCAATTATTATCGCAATCGGCTTGGTTGTCGCGCTGGTGGGCTGTTTGCTCACCTCAATGCAATTCAAGCCCGCTGTGACTGAGCAGGATTTTAATTATTCGGTAACCTATAAAATTGATGGCGAAACAAAAACCTTTAACGGTGTCTATACCTGCCGCTTTACAGGCTTTGGCGGTGCCGGCGTCGATCCGCTCGCCCGCTACTATAACGGTGTATATACAGTTGATGGCGAATCTACGGAATCCCGCAGCTATGCCATCGCGGAAAAAGATGGCTGCGTTCTGGAAATTATCACCTTGTTTGATGATGACTATCTTATGGGCGATAACCAAGAGGAATATGAGTTGGTAGACCCCTGCCTTGAGGCAACAGATGCAGAAGGATACCAATATGGCGAGGATGAGCTTCCCGCAGAGTTTGATGCTGAGATCATCAGCTGGGAATATCCCGAGCCGATCGAAAATACCTTTGTCTTTGCAGGCTTTTCGGTGTTGTATTCCGTTAATATGGGCGTGATGCTGCTCGCCGGACTTCTGACCCTGCTGATCTGCGTTATTCTGGTCAAAAAGAGCAAGGAAGTTTCTTATTCCGTCTTGGATAAGATCGGTATAGTTCTGAATTTTATCGGTGTCTTTGCGGTGCTTCCTATTATCTCGTTGGCTGCTTGCTTGATTCAGGCATACCCCACCGGTCCGGATTGGATCTATCAGGCGTATCTCTGCGTACCGCCAATCATTGTGTTTTCGATTGCTGCGTCTGTTACACTGCGCCGTAAGGGCTTTGGCAAGAGCGGATTTTTCGTTCAGTTCCTCGGCATCATTGTTGAGGTGATCCTTGCTGTTTTGGAATATGCCTTATAATGGCCTCCTAAAGAATGGCGTTAGAATTATGAAAAATAAAAAGAAGACAATTTATTTAATAGCGTTACTGTTGATAACAACTATGTTATTTGCAGGTTGTAGTGACAATAAGAAACCGGAAAATCAAAACGTTGATTACAGTCAATATTCGTTCGTAAATACTTCGTGGACAAGAGATGCCGAGCATGATATCGAAACCCTTCGTTTTGGGGCAGATGGCAAATTCACGTATTACTGCGCTTGCGGAAATCCTGTAAATGATTCGGATCTGTGCGAGGGTTATACTTACGATGATGCTACAAAAACCATCACGTTAAATTGTATTGAAACAACAGATGAAATGGTTACAACAATTAAGATTGTAAAATGTGATGGAAACAGTCTGCAACTTGATTTTAATGGTGAAATAAGAATTTTTGAAAATGATCAGTAAACCTCGTGTTTTGTAAGAAAATTGTAAGAGAGTATATGATAAAATATACATTCTGATATTAGAGCCATAAAGCGACGGTGAATGTTATAATGAATACAAAAAAATCATTAAAGGAAAAGAAACGAAAATTGAAAAAAACACAGTCCATGCAGTTCCGTATTTTGGCGACAATCATTTTCGCAATGCTTGCAATAACGGTTTTTATTGGTGGCATCAGCATTTACGAGGTAGACAAATACATACAAGGCGAATCTCAAAATTTTGTTAAAGTTACTTGCGATAACGAAGGTGCACAGATTAACAATATTTTTGAAGATATGGAAAAATCGGTAAAGGTCATGGAAAGCTACATAATGGACTTATTTACCGCAGATGCTCTTGTGGAAAATCAAAATTTTCAGGCAAAAGTTATTA
>JAXJVX010000119.1:0-4623 GCA_036308305.1 Acutalibacteraceae bacterium
AGGCTTTGGGATAGTAAAACCGGCGAAAAGCTTGATAAGGACAGATTCAGAAGAGACCTCGGCGGTGTTGAGGATGCATATACTGAAGTTATGAGAAGGGCTATGGAACATAAGTAAACGGAGGGATTTATATGGCAAACTGCGCAATTGTAGGTATAAACTGGGGCGATGAAGGTAAAGGCAGAATGGTTGATTTACTCACGGAAGATTATGATGTTGTAGTACGCTTTCAAGGCGGCGGCAATGCAGGACATACTGTAATCAATGAGTTAGGAAAATTTGCACTGCATCTTTTACCTTCCGGTATTTTTAGAAAAGGTGTTGTAAATATCCTCGGCAATGGGGTTGCTCTTGATCCTCAAAATTTATGGACAGAAATGCAGGATGTTGAGAGTAAGGGTGTCAAACTCACTCCTGAAAATTTGAAAATCAGTGACCGTGCTTCGTTACTTCTTCCGTGGCATCGGGATTTGGATGAGCTTGAGGAAATGAGACTTGCAGATAAAAAATACGGCTCTACAAAGCAAGGTATAGCGCCATTTTATTCCGATAAATATCAAAAGAAAACAATTCTTGCCGGAGAACTCTTTTATCCCGAAGAATTGAAAGCACATCTTAAAGATTTGCTGGAATGGAAAAACCTTACTTTAACCAAGGTTTACGGAGCAAAGCCATACACGATGGAAATGCTTGATGAATGGATTTTTAGTTACTGCGAAAAGATTAAATCTTTTGTTTGTGATACAGGAGCGTTTCTTCGCAAGGCTCAAAAAGACGGTAAAAGTATTCTGTTTGAAGCTCAGCTCGGTTCACTTCGTGATTTGGATTACGGTATTCATCCGTACACAACATCATCTAACACAACGGCAGCTTATGCACCTATCGGTTCAGGTCTCCCATCCGCTAAACTAAATAGTGTGGTAGGCGTAGTAAAAGCGTATTCGACCTGTGTCGGTGAAGGTCCGTTTGTTTGTGAAATGTTTGGAGAAGATGCCGACAAGCTGAGAGAAGCAGGTTTTGAATACGGAGCAAAAACCGGCAGACCTCGCAGAGTCGGCCCTATAGATATTGTTGCAACAAGATACGGTGTTGAGGTTCAGGCAGCAACGGAAATCGCACTTACAAAGCTTGATGTATTAAGCTATATGGATAAAATTCCGGTATGTACTCAGTATATTTTAGCCGGAGAAACGACTGACGAATTTCCGTTTCCGTCAGCGTTAAAGAAAGCGGAGCCTCAAATTGAATATTTTGAAGGATGGAAATGTGATATTTCCAAAATTCGTACATGGAACGATTTGCCAAAGGCGGCAAAAGACTATGTAATTTATATTGAGAAAGCTATCGGATGCCCGATTAAATATGTTTCGGTAGGTCCGGAAAGGGATAGCATAATAATCAGATGATATCGCAAAGGGGTGATATTTGTGTCATACAAAATAGTAAAAAAAGCAGATTTGAATTCACAAATATATTTAATGGAGATTGAAGCCCCGTTGGTTGCAAGGAAAGCTGCGCCGGGGCAATTTGTGATTTTAAGAATAGATGAAAAAGGCGAACGTGTTCCTTTCACAATAGCCGATTTCGACAAAGAAAAAGGGACTGTTACAGTAATTATTCAGGCGGTTGGTAAAACTACAAGGGATTTGTCAAAATTAAATGAAGGAGATACTATTCTTGACTTTGCCGGACCTTTGGGTATACCGACACCGCTTGAGGGATTAAAGAAGGTTGCAGTTATAGGCGGAGGTCTTGGTACTGCAATTGCGTATCCGCAAGCTAAAAAACTCAAGGAATTGGGTGCAGAGGTTACAGCAATATCAGGCTTCAGGAGTAAAGAATACATAATTCTTGAAGATGAAATGAACGCAGTGTCCGATAAGCTCATAATCACAACTGATGACGGTTCTAATGGTTTACATGGCTTTGTAACCGACAGACTTCGTGAGGAGCTTGAATCAGGAGAAAAATATGATGAAGTAATTGCCATTGGTCCGTTGGTAATGATGAGAGCTGTTTGTAATCTTACAAAGGAGTTCGGAATACCTACCACAGTTTCAATGAATCCTGTAATGATTGACGGAACAGGAATGTGTGGAGGATGCAGAGTTATCGTTGGTGGTGAAACTAAGTTTGCCTGTGTTGATGGTCCTGATTTTGACGGACACAAAATTGATTGGGATGCGGCTATAAAACGTCAACAGATGTTTAAAGCTTATGAAAAACGCTCCTGTGAGGAAGGAAAATGCAGATTAACCGGAAAGGAGCATAACAATGCCTAATATGTCAAATGTAAAAAATCCAATGCCCGAGCAGGCAGCGGATGTAAGAAATAAAAACTTTTTAGAGGTAACAACAGGATATACATCCAATATGGCAATTGATGAGGCACAAAGATGTCTTAACTGTAAACATAAGCCATGTATGCAGGGGTGTCCTGTGGCTGTAAAAATCCCCGAATTTATCAAGCTTGTCGCAAACGGAGAATTTGAAGCTGCCTACAAAAAAATTACTGAAACAAATGCTTTGCCGGCTGTCTGCGGAAGAGTTTGTCCCCAGGAAAAACAGTGTGAAGCAAAATGTGTAAGAGGTATCAAGGGCGAACCTGTTGCAATCGGCAGATTAGAGCGATTTGTTGCAGACTACCATATGGCAAATTGCGAAGATAAACCTATTCAAGCAGAGAAAAACGGTAAAAAGGTTGCCGTAGTCGGTTCCGGACCTTCGGGACTTACATGTGCGGGTGACCTTGCAAAGCTCGGATATGAAGTGACAATTTATGAAGCTTTTCACACGGCAGGCGGTGTTTTGATGTATGGCATCCCTGAGTTCAGACTGCCAAAGGAAATTGTACAGAAAGAAATTGACAAGCTGAAAAAGTCAGGCGTAAAAATAGAAACTAACACGATTATAGGTAAAACACTTTTGGTTGATGAGCTTTTTGAGGATATGGAATTTGATGCAGTGTATATCGCATCCGGTGCCGGACTCCCGTCTTTTCTTGGTATCCCCGGAGAAAGCTTAAACGGAATTTATTCTGCAAATGAATTTTTGACGAGAATAAATCTTATGAAGGGATATAAATTCCCCGAATATGATACCCCTGTTTACATCGGTAAAAATGTAGCTGTGTTCGGCGGAGGAAATGTTGCTATGGATGCAGCAAGATGTGCAAAAAGACTTGGAGCAGAAAATGTATATATCATATACAGACGCGGCAAAGAAGAGCTTCCTGCACGTGCCGAAGAAGTAATGCACGCAGAGGAAGAAGGTATAGAATTCAGGCTTCTTAAAAACCCGACAAAATTCATCGGAGATGAAAACGGTTGGCTTACAGGAGTTGAAGTCATAGATATGAAGCTCGGCGAACCGGATAGCAGCGGCAGAAGACGACCAGAGGCTGTACCCGGTTCTGAACATATCATCCCGATAGATACGGCTGTTATTTCTATCGGACAATCACCTAATCCGCTTATAAAAAAGACAACCAAAGGCCTTGAGACAAATAACCGTGGTTGTATTGTAGCAGATGAAAACGGTGCAACTTCAAAGCCTTTTGTATATGCCGGCGGCGATGTAGTAACAGGAGCTGCAACTGTTATCCTTGCAATGGGTGCAGGAAAAACGGCGGCAGAGGCAATTGATAAAGAATTAAAGAATAAAGGAGAGCAAATATGACTAATAAATATGAATCCCCCTTATCATCAAGATATGCATCACAGTATATGTTAAAGCTTTTTTCATCCGACACACGCTATCAGACCTGGCGCAAGCTCTGGGTGGCTTTGGCAAAGGCTGAAATGAATTTAGGGCTTCTTGTAACAAAAGATCAGGTTGCAGAAATGGAAGCTCATATAGAAGATATTGACTATTCTGTAGTACAGCAGAGAGAAAAAGAGGTTCGCCATGATGTTATGGCGCATGTATATGCTTTCGGAAAGGCAGCACCATCGGCTGCAGGTATTATGCACCTTGGTGCAACAAGTTGTTATGTAACTGATAATGCTGACCTTGTTATATACCGTGACGCTCTTTTGTATCTTCGTGGTGAGCTTTTGAAAGTTGTTGCCAATCTTGCAGATTTTGCTGAAAAGTACAAAGCACTGCCTACGCTCGGTTACACACACTATCAACCGGCACAGCTTGTAACCATTGGCAAAAGAGCAACACTCTGGATGCAGGATTTTCTTTCTGACCTTTCTGAAATTGATTTTGCAATAGAAAATATCAAATTTTTAGGTTGCCGCGGAACCACCGGAACTGAAGCAAGCTTTGTGGATTTGTTTGATGGAGATTATTCAAAAATAGATGAAATGAATAAGCAAATTGCTGCAGACTTCGGATTTACCGAATGCTTTGACGTATGCGGTCAAACCTATCCCCGAAAGGTTGACTCAAGAATATTAAATGCACTTTCAAGCATCGCACAGAGCTGCTATCGTATGGCAAACGATATAAGACTTCTGCAGCACGACAGACAGCTTGAAGAACCCTTTGAAAAAAATCAAATCGGTTCGTCCGCTATGGCATATAAGCGTAATCCGATGAGGAGTGAGCGTATTTGTTCCCTCGCACGTTACTTAATGGCAGATGCACTAAACGCTCCTATGACCGCATCAACTC